>JAZAUJ010000012.1:0-11563 GCA_036342375.1 Anaerovoracaceae bacterium
GGGCATTGATGATGTCGATGATCCCTGCAGTATCAGTCACTGACAGGATCCGTTTCCAGTACGGCCTGCAGCGTTTTGTTCGCGACGGAACCCGCGGCCGATATGCCTGTCCCGCCGTTTTCTACCAGTACGACGAACGCATACGGATAGCCCTTGTTTTTGATGAAACCGGTAAACCACGAGTTCGGCGCGCCTCCGTTGCCGACTTCGGCGGTCCCTGTTTTCGCGTATATCTCGAGATCCGGGAAGTTTTCCTGCCCGTAGTGCGATGTGACGTTATTGCGCATATATTCGCGGAGCGTGCTCGCCGTGTCTGAATCGATGAGGCGGTCCGTTTTTGTGTTTATATGGAAGCCGGTGCTCCAGCCGTTCGAGTACGTCACGGTTTTTATGATGCGCGGGTTCGCGGCCTTGCCGCCGTTCGCTATCGCGCCGGAATATACCATGAGAGAGCACGGGTTCACGAGGTCCTTGTACTGGCCGATGCCTGCCCAGGCGAGGTTCACGCTGCCGTTCGGGAATGAGAATGTCCCGCGCGCGGTGCGTATCCCGTCGATGTTGTAGCTGGACATGAGGCCGGCTTTTTTCGTGTATTCGTGCATCGTGTCATTCCCCACCTTGAGGGCAAGGTGCCCGAAATATATGTTGCACGATTCCGCCAGCGCTTCTTTCAGCGTTACATTCCCGTGCGCGGACAGGTCTGTGATCTTGTCGCCGGAATACGAGCCGACCTGCCATACGCCGCCGCACTGCACCGAATACGTGTCGATATTATCGACTGTATCAAGACCCGCGGCCGCTGTCACGAGCTTGAACACGGAGCCCGGGACGAATGTCGAGGAGAGCAGCCTGTTTACATACACGGCGTCGCTGTCCGAATATCCCGACCCGTCTTCCGTCTTCGGGTCATATGAAGGCGAGCTCGTCATGCATATGATCTCGCCCGTTTTGTAATTGTAGACGCCGACGCAGCCTTTTCTGCCGCCGAGCGCCTCGTACGCCGCTTCGCAGACATCGGAATTTATCGTAAGATAAAGGTTTCTGCCCTTATTGTTTGTCGAATATGTTCCGGAAATAAAGTTGTACCCGACGAGCCTGCTCGCGAACGCCGTTTCGGCGCCGGTAGATATATTTCCCGTCCTGTCGCCGACAGCGTGGAGCGTAGCTTCTCTCGTCAATGCGGAGTCATTGTACTGCAGTGTGCCCTTGGATCCGTTTTTCAGCAGGAGCGTTCCGGATTCGTCGTAGATCGTTCCGGTCGCGATATACCCGTTCGAGTAAATACTCTTGTTTGAAGGATAGCTCGCCCATGTGCTGCCGTTCACCGCGAGTTCGACGATAAAATAAACTATGCCCGCGAGCAGCGCCGCCGCAAGCAGAAGACATATTATCGCTCTTTTCTCAAGTTTTTTCATCTATTCCTCCGTCAGTCGAGCTGATCGAAATCTGTTATATCCTCGTCATCATCGTAATGGATGCGGTTGCCGGTGTACGAATAGTCATCGTAGATGTGCCGCGGCGCTTCTGACTGCCCGCGCGCCGCGCGCGGTCTTTTTACCGTGTAGTAAGTCGTCGCCTCGGGCGCTTCCTCGTACAGTTCTTCAGCTTCGGGATCCATGATAAATTCCGGTTCCTCCACGTCTCCTTCGCCGGATTTTACGGCAATGCTTGCGTTGCGCCGCGTATCGGCGGCCTTGAGGAACGCGAGCAGGCCCCACGACGCCATCATCGATGTCCCGCCGTTCGACAGGAACGGGAGCGTCACGCCGGTGAACGGCAGGATATCCAGCGATCCCAGGACGTTCATCGCCGACTGGAATATTATAAGCGATGTCGCGGCGCAGGCCGCTATGGAATAGAACGTCGAACGCGCGGCCGGTATTGACCTTACCGCGAATACGCCGAGCGTTATCAATGCGAGAACGCACAGCACCGCTATGATAAGTCCCCATTCTTCCTGTATCATGCTGAAAACGAGGTCCGTGTCCGCGGCCGTCACGGTATGGAACCACCCGTTCCCGGCTCCCACGCCGAGCAGTCCGCCGCTCGAGCCGGCCGTCATCCCGCGCGTCTGCTGCCATCCGCCGCTGTCGGCGAAATCCCATGCGTGCCCCCACGTCGCGAATCTGCTCGTGATGTGAGGCACGAATTTTATGCACAGAAGGGCGCCGATAGCTATGACGCCGAGAATGAGTATCAGCTTCGAGAAATCGCCCGAACGCAGGAACGAAATGATGATGTATGTCACGAAGAATATCGCCGCTGTCCCGAAGTCGTTCATCAGAGCGAGGCAGCCGAGGCAGAACAGCGAAAACAGCATGAACCGCGTCAGTTCCTTCTTGTCGAACAGCTCATTCATCGTCGCGGCCCCAATGAACACGAACGCGACTTTTACGAGTTCTGACGGCTGGAACTGCACCATGCCGGATATGCGGATCCAGTTCGTGGACCCGTTCTCCGAATGTCCGAACACCAGATTGATGAGCAGCAGTATCACGCTCAGTATGATAAGTATTTTCCGAATGCTGAGCGCGCGGTTCAGGTCGCGCAGATATATGCAGAGTATGTAGAATACAACAATGCCGAGCACGATCGCGATCAGCTGCTTGAACACGGCCGACTGGTCCGTGCTGGCCACAATGGCAAGGTTGATGGTGCACAGGAAAAACGCTATACATTCCATCTCGAACGACCGCACGCCGGCCGCCCTGACCACGATACAGAATGCCCACATCGTCACCGTAAGGAGACCGAACCCGAGCAGTACTCCGAACTGCAGGGACGAACCCTTGGCGGCAATGAACTGTATACCCATCATGACCTGGAATATCGTAAGTATCACGAGCGAAAACCACGGCGAAAATGTTTTCGTCGCTCTGCGCCGGATCCTGATATTTTCCTGTTTTTCTTTATAGCTTGCCGGGAGCAGCACGCAGTCTACGCCCGCGAGCGAGATCGTATCGCCCATATGCACCGGCGTCTGCCGGAACACATCGTGCCCGTTTATCTGCGAACCGCCTTTGGAATCGAGATCGTTATAGAACCAGTTCCCGTCGTCATCGCGCACCAGCGTGCCGTGCTGGCGCGACACGGTCATGAAGTCGACGACAATGTCGGAATTTTTCGCCCGGCCTATAAGATTCTCCCAGTGATTGAGAGGCTGCGAGCTCCCGTCGGGCAGACTGATATACGCCCAGATCTCCGACGGGTTTTTAGCCGCGAGCAGCGACCGGATGGAACGGACCAGGATCAGTACGGCCAGGAACACAAAAATCCACCGCGCGGCCGTCGTGTAATACGTAGCCAGAACGGGGTGTGATTCGAAAAGCGCGGCCAGCGCCTTCATCAAAGGTTTTGTTGCTTCTGAGATCGCGCTCATTAAATGTGGACCCTCCGTAAGTCAGTTGCGCTTCGGAGAGGCGGACCTCTCCGTACGCATTACATTATACCATAAATCGCGTGCAGTAAATATAAAACGCGGATCGCGGCATCCGGAGAGTCAGAGCGCACGGCGCGTCACATTATGTGCGGCCGTATTTTTTTGATAAGAACGGCTGCGGCCGCTATTTTCACGGCGTCGCCGGGGAGGAACGGGATGACGCATGCGAGCATTGCCGCCGCAAATCCCGTCTTTGTCAGGAAAATGAACCACACGGTCCCGAGGGCGTAGCACGCGGCGAGTCCCGCGAGGCATCCCGCTATGATGCGCGCTGTCGACGGCGCGCCTGCCGTCTGCTCTTTTTCACCGCGCGCCCGCATCCCGAATATCGCACCTGCTATGAGCGCCGCCGCGAGATAGCCGACGATATAGCCGCCCGTAGGTCCTGCTATAACGCTGGGTCCGCCTCTGAACCCCGCGAAAACGGGCGCGCCGACTGCGCCGAGAAATATATACGCTGTGATGCTTATCGTGCCGTATTTCATGCCGAGAAGGCCGGCCGCGAGAAACACGCCGAGCGTTCCCAAGTTTATCGGCACACCGGCCGGGAGCGGGATCGAGATCCACGAGCATATCGCCATCAGCGCGGCGAAAAGCGCGCAGAGAGTGAGCCTTGCTGTCTTTGAATATCTTCTGTCAATTGCGTCAGTTGTCATTTTTTCAGTTCCTTTCCTCTCTCTAATATTTCTTTCAGATTTATTTTCCGGCCGCGCGGTCATACGGGCCTCACCGAGACTTCGCCTGACGTGAGCGTTTCCCGCACGCCGTCGTGTTCTATGATCAGGCCGCCGTCGTCATCAATGCCGACAGCTCTCGCGCGGAGCGGCCTGGCGTCGTCCCGCCCGAGCGTTCCGGCTTTGTAAACGAGGACATCCCTGCCTGTCACGAAGCAGAGCTTTCTGTAATCGTCTATGAAATCTCCCGAATCGAGACCGCGCAGCATCGGCGCGAAAATATCTGTCACTTTTGCCGCGATTTTCGCGCGCGATATATCGCCGCCTATGAACCCGTACGCGTCCGCCGCCTCTTCGGCCGCTTTGCTTTCGAAACAGTTGATGCCGATGCCGACGATGATGCGGTCTATCTGGCCGCTCTCGAAATCTGTCAGCGCTTCGGTCAGGATGCCTGTGATTTTCCGGCCGTCGAGGTACACGTCGTTCACCCATTTTATCTGAGGGCGGAGATCATAGAGCTCTTCGAGCGCTTTCGCGACCGCGACCGCGGCCGCTGTCGTGACGAGCACGGACCGGCTCATGTCGAAATCCGGCCTGGCGATCAGGCTCATGTAGATACCGGCTCCGGCCGGGGAAACAAACGTCCGGCCGAGGCGGCCCCTGCCGCCCGTCTGGCAGTTCGCGATCACGAGGCCCGTTTCAAGTCCTTCGCTGATAACGAGCTCCTTCGCCTTTTCGTTCGTCGATGTGACGGTGTCATAATAGCGGACCGGGATATCTTCTTTCATCAATGCCGAGACTGCTTCGCCGGAGAGCACGTCCGCCCCGGCCCCGAGCGTGTAGCCCCTGTTTGTCCCGGATTCTATTGGATAGCCGCTCTCGCGCAGAGACTTTACGGCTTTCCATACCGCAGTGCGCGATACGCCGAGGTCCTCTGCTAAGCGGGCGCCGGACACGGCATTGCCGCCGCTTTCTGTCAGCGCGCGCAGCACGCTGTCTCTGACGGACATCTTTTTTTCTGACATTCCGGTTCCTTTCGTTCATTAACTTTGCATGCGTGTAAATTGTAATCTCGGCGCGGCATGTTGTCAACTATAATTTTACGACAGGTTGACAATACGGTCCGTATCGCATTGATGAGGCAGCGCTCCGCGCCGGGGCTGAAGGCGTTCGTTATTGAAATAAAGCGGTTTCCATGTTAGAATGTGACGCAGGCGCGCAGGCGCGCGCCCGGGAAATGGCCGGAGCCGCGAACGGCCCCGGCAGGGAAAAGCGGTGACCCGAGGAGGGCACTGACTTAGGAAAGGACAACAGAATAATGGAAAGACAACTGACCCTGAGGGGCATGGTTATCGGCGTCATCGGGTGCATCATCATTACGTGCAGCTCGATGTTCATCGCGCTGAAGCTAAGCTCACTGCCATGGCCGATCATGTTCGTGGCACTTTTTTCGATGGTCATGCTCAAGGCTATGGGCAATACCAGTCTCAATGAGATCAACGTGACTCACACCGCCATGTCGGCGGGCGCGATGGTCGCGGGCGGTCTCGCGTTCACGATACCGGGGATCTATATGGCGGATCCGGAAGCGACGACGAACGTGCTCCAGATCTCAGCCGTCACGCTCGGAGGCGTGATACTCGGTCTCATTTTCACGGCGCTTTACAGAAAACATTTCGTAGAAACGGAGGCGCTGCCTTATCCGATGGGGCAGGCGGCCGCCGACACGCTCATCGCGGGCGACGAGGGCGGAAAGAAATCGGCCCTGCTATTCACATCCCTCGGCATCGCCGGGCTCTTCGCATTCCTGCGTGACTGGCTGCAGGCGATACCTTCGACGTGGTTCAGCAAGGGGATGATGAAATACGGCTCGTACACCGGCTTCTATTTCTCGCCGATGCTGGTGGCTATCGGCTACATCATCGGGCCGCTGTTCATCGGCGTCTGGTTCATAGGCGGACTGATCGGAGACGTCGGCGTGCTTTACTGCGGCCAGAGATTCGGATTCTATGACGCCGTCACGGCGGAGAACATAAAGCAGTCGCTCGGGATCGGGCTCATGGTCGGAACGGGCATAGGCATCCTCTGCAAGAGCATCCTCCCGAAAGCGAAGGCGATATTCGGAGCGATGTTCAGCAGGGACAGTCTCGGCGACTCCATCGTGAGGATGCGCTGGGCGCCGGCAGTCATGGTCATCCTCGCCGCCGTGTTCGCGACGATATGCGATATGGGCGTCGTCGCTTCGATAATAACGATAATCGGCGTATGGCTGGCGACAGCGATGTCGTGTCAATGCGTCGGACAGACGGGCATAAACCCGATGGAGATATTCGGGATCATCATCCTGCTCGCGGCCAGAGGGGTCGCGGCCATAGGAGGAGGCGGGCTGAGCGGCATCGCCGCGATATTCATCGCCGCAACGGTAGCCGTAGCCTGCGGGCTCACGGGAGACGTCATGAACGACTTCAAGGCGGGCGAAGTGCTCGGCACAGACGCGAAGGCGCAGTGGATCGCCGAGGTCATCGGCGGACTCGTCGGCGCGGCAGTGTCCATATTCGTGCTCATGATCATCCTGAAGGCGTACGGGCCGGAGTCGTTCGGCGATCCGACCGTATTCCCGGCGGCTCAGGCCGCAGCGGTCTCCGCGATGGCCAAGGGCATCTCATGCATGCCCGCGTTCCTCGCGGGACTCATAGCCGCGGTGATACTGTATTTCCTGAATTTCCCTGTCATGACACTCGGACTCGGCGTATACCTGCCGTTCTACATGACTATGACAGCGTTCATCGGCGGGCTGCTCCGCTTCATAGTGGACAGGGCGAAGCCGGGCATGGAAGAAGAGAAGGGGACCGGCCAGATCATTGCCGCAGGAGTGCTCGGCGGCGAAGGCGTGATCGGCGTAGTGATAGCGATCGTGCTGGCCTGCCAGGTGATCTTCTGATCCCGTCAATGCGGCGGGCCGTGTTGACGGACGGAACGGAAATCAGAGGCGCGGGGGAAAAAATAGCCCGCGTCTTTTTTTATATCCCCGGAGTCTCGAACGGTTCGTGATTGTTCTGCGAAAGTGACAGGATTGTCATTGACGCAGAATTATCTGACAATTAGTATATGTATCGCGGGGAGAGGCATATGCCACTGCGGCATATACTACGGACACGGCAGGGTCATACAGGCCTGCTACAGCCGCGGGGTCGCTGTCAGAGGGACCTGGGATATAGGACAGAGTGTGAAGACCGTGACCGTGCGATATAACAGGACTGCGAACGTAAAGATCGAAGCGCCCGAGCAAAATCAGTAAGAGCCGGATATGGCCGCCTGATACATAATAAGGATTCCTGCCGGGGTGTACCGAAAGGTCGCCCCTTTTTTTGCGCGGGATCAGGCTGCGCGTCACGCGGAGAACTTGTCCCTGATGAACCGGATTAAGCCGCGCGCCGCGGGAGACGCGGCCTTCATGGATCTTATCCCGATACCGAGGTTAATGCGCTGCGGCGGGTCGAACGGCACGAGCACGGTGTCGCTGCGGAAGCCCTTCGTGATCAGTTCGTTCATGATACTTATCCCGAGCCCGCATTCCACCATCGAAATGGCCGAGTAATTCTCGATCGTAGTATATTCTATGTCCACGTCCACCGAAAAGCGCTTCAGGAGGTCGACGACGTCGGGGTCGTGGTCGCGGCCCGGCATGATGAACGGCTGGCCGGCGCAGTCCTCGGGTCTGACCGATGAGCGGTCCGCGAACGGATGGCTTTTCGAAACGGCGACATACATCGGATCGTCCTTAAGAGGTATCCATTCGAGATCCGTACCCTCCCGGTAGCTGAACATGCAGAAGTCGAGCCTGCCGTCCGCCATCCACTGTTCTATTTCGTCCCGCACGCCCTCAAGGAGCCTGATGCTTATCCCGGGATACTTTTCCCTGAATTCTTTTATGATCCCGGGAAGCCACTGTGACGCTATGCTCGAATATGCGCCTATCGTGACGCTGCCGCTCGCGAGGCCGGATATGGCGGACGCCTGCTGCTTCACGGCTTCCTCCGAACGCACGAGATTCCTTATCATCGGCATCATCTGCTCGCCTGACGATGTCAGCGCGACGCCGTTCCTCCCGCGCCGCAGCAATGTCAGTCCGACTTCGTCCTCGACCGCCGACGCCATGTGGCTGACGCCGGAAGGCGTGAACATCAGCTCTTCGGCGGCGGCTGAGAAACTGCCGAGATCCACGGCGAGGACGAACGCCCTGTATTTCTGAGTATCCATATCATCCCTCGTTTCTTATACGAACCATATAAATAAAAGTATCATCTTTTAATATACATTAAAATATATCGCGCGCCCGCGCAGGTGTCAACCGTGCTGCTTCGGACGCGGCGCCGCAAAAAATGAACGGGTCCGGAGCATTGATGCCGCTCTCCGCTTTTTCTTATACAAAACGTATAAATAACTAATACATTCTGATGATTTACTAAAAGAAAACGCAGATATATCATGAAGCCAGAAAGAAAACGTAGCGCGAAGTGAAAGGATAAGAAGGAGAACGAAAATGAGATTACCTAAAGCGATAACGTTCGACAACTTCGGAACGATCATTGACTGGGAAGGAGAAATCCAGAAGTATTTCAGGCGCCTGATGGAGAAGAAGGGCGTAAGCGGGATCGCCCCGAAAACGGTCCAGCACAGATGGGAAGAGATCCAGTTCGACTACATCCAGGAGTACAGGCCTTATCACCAGGTGCTGAGAGACACGATGAAGATGACATGCAATGAATTCGGCATCCCGTTCGAGACGGAGGATGTGGAAGAATTCGGGAACAGCATGGGACACTGGCAGCCGTTCCCTGATTCGCATGACGCGCTCCTCGAACTCAAGAAGTACACGAAGATCGCGCTCATCACGAACACGGACAACGCGATCATCGAGGAATCCGTAAAGCAGGTAGGCGTCGAGTTCGACGACATCGTGACGGCGGAGATGGCCGGAGCGTACAAGCCGAGCCACAAGGGATTCCTGCTCTCGCAGCAGAGACTCGGCCTCACCGAAAAGGAAATACTCCACGCCGGATTCGGATTCAAGTATGACGTCGTGCCGGGCAATGAGCTGGGATACGACACATGCTGGGTCAACCGCCAGGGAGAATCGAGACCTCTCGATGTCTGGGAGACATTCATGGTAGGAGACCTCAAAACGCTCGCTATGGTCATCAAACTGCTCGCGATAGAAGAAGGTGCTGCAAATGCTTAGAGATTCACTTCCAAAGATAGTAACAGATAAAGTCCCGGGCCCGAAGGCTCAGGCCGTAATAGACCGCAGACATGAAGCGACCCCGTCGGCGATCGGATGCTCTTATCCGTTCGTACCGGCAAGAGGCGAGGGCGCGATGGTCGAAGACGTCGACGGGAATGTGTTCGTGGACTGGATCGGCGGAGTAGCCGTCCTGAACATGGGATACACCCATCCGGACATAGTTCAGGCGCTGAACGAGCAGGCGGGGAAATACTTCCACTGCATGTTCAACATAGGCTCCCACGAAGGTTATGTAGCTCTCGCTGAAAAGATGAACGAGATAGTCCCGGTAAAGGGAGACAAGAAGAGAACATTCTTCGCGAACAGCGGCGCCGAGGCGAACGAAAACGCGGTGAAGCTCGCGAAATCGTTCACGGGAAGACCCAATGTGATCGTATTCACATCAGCGTTCCACGGAAGAACGAGCCTGACGATGGAAATGTCATGGGAAAAGTCGGCGGCGAGAGGCGTCGGCCCGTTCCCGCAGGGCGTATACCGCGCGAAGTATCCGTATATGTATCACGCCCCTGAAAGCCTGTCGTATGAAGAGCAGATCGATTACTATATCGACGATCTTAAGGACACGCTCTTTGAAGACACGCTTCCCGAATACACGGCGGCTATAATCCTCGAACCGATCATCGGAAACGGCGGCTTCGCGGCAGCCCCGATCGAATGGGTGAAGAAAGTAAGAGAACTGTGCGACGAATACGGGATCATGCTCATAGCTGACGAGATCCAGTGCGGCATGGGGAGATCAGGAAAGATGTTCGTGAGCGATTACTGGAAAGAAGCGGGCGCGGCCCCCGACATCCTGGTGACGGCGAAGTCCATCGCGGGCGGCATCCCTCTCTCCTCGATAACGGCGAGAGAAGAAGTCGTCGAATCGGTACTCCCGGGTGTCATCGGCGGTACATACTGCGGCAATGCGCTGGCCTGCGCGACCGCACTCAAAGTATTTGAGGTAATGGAACGCGACGATCTCTGCGGGAGAGCGAATCACATCGGCGGCATGGTGCTCGACAGATATAAGGAATGGATGGAGAAATACGAATGCATCGGAGATGTAAGAGGCGTCGGAGCCATGGTCGGGATAGAGTTCGTAAAGGACAGGACGACAAAGGAACCGGACGCTGAGATCGTAAAGAACATCGTCAGCGAATGCGCTCAGAACGGGCTGCTCATCGAAGCGGCCGGCATCCGCGGCAATTCGATCAGGTTCATGGCCCCGCTCGTGATCACGGACGAACAGATCGAAGCGGGACTCGAGATCATGGAAGCCGCGATAAAGAAGTGCATGTAAGGAGGCATTGACATGAGAGTCGGACTTGGCATCGGCGAAAGGGTCCAGTATGTGGACATCGACGAAAAAAATTACGCCGGAACACTGAATCAGAATAATGTCGAGATCGGCCTCACCGGAGAAGCTGAAGTGCGCAGGGCTCTCGAGGAACCCGTCGGGAGCCCGCGTCTCCGCGACATCGTGGAACCGGGCGAAAAGATCGCCGTGATAACGAGCGATATCTCCCGTCCGTGCCCGTCGCGTCTCATGCTGCCGGCGCTCATGGACGAGCTCGGAGAAGCGGGAGTCTCGGACGATGACGTGACCGTCGTCTTCGGGCTCGGATCGCACAGGCATCAGACCGACGACGAAAGGCGGAAACTTGTCGGAGACACTATATATGACAGAGTGAAATGCATTGACAGCACGCCTGAAGATACAGTGAGCTTCGGAGCAACGAAGCGCGGGACACCCGTCGACATCTCGAGAGCAGTCGCGGAGGCTGACAGAAGGATCTGTCTCGCGAACATCGAATATCACTATTTCGCCGGATACAGCGGCGGGGCGAAATCGATCATGCCGGGCGTTTCGACGCCGGGCGCGATACAGGAGAACCACAGGTCCATGGTCGATCCCGACGCGTATACCGGACATCTCGAAGGGAATCCCGTGAGGGAGGATATCGAAGAAGCGGCAGCGATGGTCGGCGCCGATTTTATCCTGAATGTCGTGCTTGACGAGGATAAGCGGATAGTAAAGGCGGTCGCCGGCGATATGACAGAAGCGCACAGGACCGGCTGCGAATTCCTGGACAGACTTTACGCTGTCGGCATCGGAGAGCGAGCCGACATCGTGATCGTCTCCCAGGGAGGAGCGCCGAAGGA
>JAZAUJ010000013.1:0-11289 GCA_036342375.1 Anaerovoracaceae bacterium
CAGTGATTTCGCCGAAAAATACGGTATCACAGACATATATTCGGGCGGCTTCTACCCGTTCCCGGACAGGGAGACGTACTGGGCGTGGTGGAGCCGGCACATCTACTGCAACCGCTACATCAATGCGCCGAAAGATGTTTACGGGGCATTGCTGCGGCTCGTGGCGGACAAAGACTATTTTGTCCTCACTACTAATGTCGACCATCAGTTCCAGGCAGCCGGATTCGACAAGCACAGGATATTTTACACACAGGGCGATTACGGTCTGTTCCAGAGCGTCGATCCGAAAATACAGAAAACGTACGACAATGAAGAGGCTGTCATGAAAATGATGGAGGCGCAGGGATTCGTAAGGGATGAAGACGGAGTATTCACGGCGCCGAAGGACGGAAAACTCAAAATGAGGATACCGTCTGAACTCATCCCGAAATGCCCCGACGACGGGAGCGATATGACGGTCAACCTGCGCAGCGACGATACGTTCGTGCAGGACCGCGGCTGGTACGACGCGTGCGGCCGTTACGAAGACTTTGTCAGGCGTCACAGCGGCATGCACGTTCTTTATCTCGAACTCGGCGTCGGCATGAACACGCCGGGCATCATCAAATTTCCTTTCTGGAAGTACACCGATGAAAACAGCAGCGCGTTCTACGCCTGCGTAAATAAAGGCGAGGCGTACTGCCCGCGGGAGATCGGCGGCAGGTCCCTATGCATCGACGATGACATCGCAGAAGTAATCGATCGTTTGACAATCGCTGAACGGGGCTAATATAATGTATTAAAGGAGCTGCAATGACACAGGACGAAAGAAGGATATATCTTATCCGGGAGCTTCTGAAGGAAATGCCGGAATACTCGGGATTTCAGATCCCCGGCGATACAGACGGGCAGCGGGATCTCCTGCGCGGACTGTTCAATGTCAGGCCCGCCGGGCCTGCGGCTGACGGATTCACAGAAGTCCAGGACGAATATCTCCGCGAACGCGCAGCCGAGAAAGGCGTCGAAGACGCGGAGAAACTTTCTCCGTGCGGCGATGACAGCCGGCTCGTCCTGTGGCAGGGAGACATAACGACGCTGAAGTGCGACGCTGTCGTCAATGCCGCGAACAGCGTGATGACGGGGTGCTGGAGATGGTGTCATTCGTGCATTGATAACGCCATACACACATATTCCGGCATACAGACGCGCAGAGACTGCGCTGAATACATGGAGAATCAAAGGAAGATCCTCGGTCCGGGATTTATGCAGCCGACAGCCGCGCCTGTCATTACGCCGGCGTATAATCTGCCCTCGAAGTATATAATCCACGTCGTCGGGCCGATAGTGAACGGGCCGCTGAGCCGCGAGGACAGAGAGCTGCTCGCGGAATGCTACCGCGCATGCCTCAGGCTCGCGGATGAGAACGGATGCAGCAGCATCGCGTTCTGCTGCATATCGACGGGCGTGTTCATGTTCCCGGCGGACAAAGCGGCGGAGATAGCGGTGTCGACCGTGAAGGAACACCTGAACGGGCATCCTGGCGGGGCAGTCGATAAAGTAATATTCAACGTTTTCAAGGACAGTGACAGAGAGATATATGAACAGCTGCTCGGGAGGTAACGATGCAGATATCGACAAAATTCACTGTTGCCATACATATACTGATGGCCGCAAAATATTTTGAGGATGACCGGACGGTCACGAGCAGATTCCTCGCTGAAAGTATCGGAAGCAATGCTGTGATCGTGCGCAATATCATGCTCCAGCTTCAAAGCGCGGATCTCATCGATGTGAAACGCGGACCGGGCGGCATAAAGATAAAAAGACCGCTTTCCGAGATCACGTTCCTCGACATATACAGGGCGGTGGAAACGCACAGCGACGAGAGCATGTTCAGATTCCATGAGCATCCGAATCACGAATGCCCGATAGGCCGGAATATATATAAAGTGCTCGACAGTAAATTCGAGAAGATAGAGCAGAGTTTTGAAGACAGTCTTGATGCTGTAGATCTGCAGCAGATATTTGACGATCTGAAAGACGAAGAATAGCTGGGGGCCGGCAGCAGAGAGTCGGAATAGCGAGGGCGCTCCGGAGCAAGTGCTTCAGCATCCGGCGAATGAATTTGTTGAGAAGATGGTCCTTAGCGGGTCCGGCCGCGAATATCGGTAAAAAAAGAGCCGCCGCCGGGCGGCTCCTTTATTTTTATTTATATTTCTTCCCCGATGTGAATGCCGGTCCGACGAAATCGCCGAGGGCTATATACATGCCGTGCACAGGGTCAAATGATATCGGGCGGAGTTTCTTGTGGTCGGGAAGCCCGTCATCTCCGAGAATCGATTCGTCCGCGCTGACATTGACGATGAGCCCCTGTACCCGTGTCCTCTCTCCGAAGATGTGGATATCATCCACTTTGCATTCAAGCGTCATGGGGAATTCTTCTATCAGCGGCGCGTTTATGTTCTCGGCTTTTGAGACATGTACGCCTGCTTTTGTGATCTTGTCGGCGTTGTTTCCGGATTCGATGCCGAAATAATCAGCGATCTCGAATGTGTCCTCAGTCGCCGGACTGATCGTGAATTCTTTATTGATCATGATATTTTTGAACGTTTTCCTTGCCGCCGCGATATTTACCGCGATCTTAGGCGGCACGCTGAGACAGAGCCCGCCCCACGCGGCATTCATCACATCAGGTTCGCCGTTCTCATCGTACGTCCCGATCATCAGCACCGGGCACGGATAACTGTAAGTATTTGCTCCCAGATTTTTTCTCATGATAATCCTCCTTAAAAATGTTTCACAATATGATTTTACCACCTGCGGGGATGAAATAAAACTGCTGAAGATGTTTACACCTGCGGCGTATGTGGGTATACATAGTAGGGCAATACCGGGGCGTCTCCGGTATGCTGTGTTTATTTCAGCAATTATATTATTTTTACAGGAGTTTTTTATGCTAGAACTGAAGAACATTTCTTTCGGCGTGGAGACTGAGGGCGGCTCCCGCGAGATAATACGGGATGTGAGCCTTGCGTTCGGCGACAATAAATTCATCGTCATTACCGGACCGAACGGCGGAGGAAAATCGACGCTCGCGAGGCTTATCGCCGGCATCGAGAAGCCCGACAGCGGGCAGGTGATATTCAACGGAGAAGACATCACTGACCTTACGGTGACTGAAAGAGCCGGCAGGGGGATAAGCTACGCGCTCCAGCAGCCCGTTAAATTCAAGGGGATACGCGTCGTGGATCTGCTGAGGATCGCCGCGGGAAAGAATCTTTCCGTAGGCGAAGCCTGCGAATATCTCTCTGAAGTCGGCCTGTGCGCGGCGGATTACGTCGGCAGGGAAGTCAATGCCAGCCTTTCGGGCGGCGAGCTGAAGAGGATAGAGATCGCGACCGTACTGGCGCGGCAGACGCCGCTTTCGGTGTTCGATGAGCCCGAGGCGGGGATAGATCTCTGGAGCTTCCAGAATCTCATCCAGGTATTTGAGCGGATGCAGAAAAAGAACCACGGGACGATCATAATAATCTCGCATCAGGAGAGGATCCTTGACATAGCGGACGAGATCGTAGTGATCGCCGACGGAAAGATAGAGAGCCACGGCGCCCGCGACGAGATACTCCCGGGACTGATCGGGACGGATTCCGCGGTGGACGTATGTAATAAACTGTCGAAGGGAGAGTAGCAATGCTTGATGATATACAAATGGAACTTCTGAAAGAGGTGGCTGATCTTGACGGCATACCGCAGGGCGCTGTAAATATCCGCGCGAACGGTAAGGCCGAAGTCCGAAATTCGACCGCGAACATCGAGATAACGCCGAAAGAAAACGGCAGCGGCATCGATATAGAGATAAAGCCGGGCACGAAAAACGAGAGCGTTCATATACCTGTCGTGCTGAGTCAGACGGGACTCGAAGAGACAGTGTACAACGATTTCTATATCGGAGACGACTGCGACGTAATAATCGTGGCGGGATGCGGCATCGATAACTGCGGCGGGCTCGACACGGAACATGACGGGATACACCGTTTTAAGGTGGGAAAGAATTCAAAGGTCAAGTATATAGAGAAGCATTTCGGCAGCGGCACAGGAAAGGGGAAGCGCATCCTGAATCCGGGCACAGAGGTCTATCTCGGCGAGAACAGCGTCATGGAGATGGAAATGACTCAGATAAAGGGCGTCGACAATACTGACCGCGACACGAAGGCGGAGCTTGAGGAGGGCGCGAGGCTGATCGTGAGAGAGCGCCTTATGACCCACAACGAGCAGGAAGCCGTCAGCACGTATAATGTAGCGCTGAACGGCGACGGTTCGAGCGCAGACATAGTCTCCAGAGGAGTCGCGCGCGACAAGTCATACCAGACACTGAACCTCGGCATTGCCGGAAATGCTGAAAGCACCGGCCACACAGAGTGCGATTCCATAATAATGGACGAAGCGCGTATCCGGGCGATACCTTCGCTCGAAGCGAACGACCCTGACGCTTCGCTCGTCCACGAAGCCGCGATAGGAAAGATCGCCGGCGATCAGATCATTAAACTGATGACGCTGGGACTTACAGAGACCGAGGCGGAAGAGGAGATAATAAAGGGATTTTTGAGATAAGACCACCGATCTGAAAGGCGCCGCGCGGCGCCTTTTTTATTTTACATATGTCGCTTCTCCGCTTTCAATGCAGTACGCTCCAAGCACCCCGGTCCGCCAGCATCCGCAGTCGACCGCGATGTGCCCGTTCCGGCGGTATATCTCCGGCCTGTTCCAGCCGCCGATCTTCGTCGCGGGAGTGTGTCCGGTCACGAGGAAAGTGTTCCTGTCAAAGTACCGCTTCGAATAGTCGGCGCGGCAGTCGGTAAGTTCGTCCCGCGAATAATCGGAGAGCGGCCTGTCCGGCCTGAACCCGTCGAGCCCGGCGTGGACCAGGATATAATGCCGGCCGCCGCAGTCGAGCGTTTCATACAGCGGCGCGTTTTCGATGAGCGCGAGCACGGCTTCGCGGTCCCCGCGCCCGAGCGCGAGGAAACCTTCCGCAGTCGGCCGTCCGCCGTCATCAAGCCAAAACATGTACGACGCGAGCTGATCCCCGTTGAAGCACTCTTCGCCGCTCTCAGCGTCCGCCATATCCCGGAGGAACAGGCAAGCGTCGTGATCGTGGTTCCCCAGTATGTATTTTACGTTCGGCCTCCTGATCATATCCGTGAAAATCTCCATAGGCGCCGGTCCGCGGTCGCACACGTCGCCGAGCACATAGAGAGTGTCTCCGTCCGAAAAACAGAGCTTCTCGAGCATTGCCGAATAATGGGCGAAACAGCCGTGCAGGTCTGAGATAATATATCGCATGATCAATGTCCTTTCGTCTGACAGTATCCGCCGCGGGGCGGGATTTGTCAATGCGCCGCATCACGGCGCTGTGGTATAATTTTCGCATGGGAAGATGCGGAAGTGAGAAAAGGAAAATAAATGTGGTGCTGCGGGGCGGCGGGGACGAGGCCGCCGCGGTGCTTCTCGCGGAGAGACTCGGGACAGAGGTCCTGCGCGGCGCAGAGCCTGAAGGGCTCGCGGTCATTTTCGATGAAGGCGGCGCGTCGCTCGCGGGACGCGTGGCGACGTCGGCCGGCCGGTCCGTATCGCTGCGCCCGGATTTTTCGGAGATGCTCCCGAGGATAAGGCCGGACGCCCTGAGCCGGGAGATGCTTGTAAGAGCCGCGAAGATAAAGGGCCGGGCCCCGCGGGATATCACAGTCACCGACGCGACAGCCGGCCTGGGCGGGGACTCGTTCATACTAGCCGCCGCGGGATATAACGTCGTGATGTATGAGAACGACCCGGTGATCGCGGCATTGCTGAGGGACGCGCTGAGGCGCGCGGCAGAGGTCCCTGCGCTTCGCGGCGCGGCGGGACGGATGGAACTGCGCGAAGAAGACAGCATCGATGCGCTGTCCTCTGATGCGGCGGCCGCGGATATAGTTTATCTCGACCCGATGTTCCCGGAAAGGAAGAAAAGCGGCGCGGTCGGGAAGAAATTCCAGCTGCTGCAGCAGCTCGAGCGTCCGTGCGAAAGCGGCCGGGATCTGCTCGCCGCGGCGACAGGCGCGGCGCGCGTAAAAGTCGTTATAAAGCGCCCGCTCGGAGGGGAGCCGCTCGGCGGACGCCGCCCCGACTATACTCTGAAGGGGAAAACAGTGCGGTTCGACTGCATTGCTGTAAATGAACTGTAAAATTTTTTACAGAAAAAATTGCAGAGAATTTTTTTGTGCTATAATATTGCTGATAATTTTTTATGGAGGGAAACTATGAAATATTGTAATAATTGTGGGAAAGAGTTAGATGATGATGTGAAGTTCTGCCCGTTCTGCGGATCAGAGCAGCCGTCCGGCGACGAATGGCAGCCGCCCCGGGACGCGCAGGCGGATCAGGCCGCGCCGCAGCAGGACGCTCAGATGAACGGCGCGCAGCAGGAAAACACTGTGCCGCAGCAGGGCGCTGAGCAGGTGCAGGGCAAGAGCGCGCAGGAAAGATATCAGGAGGCCCAGCAGCCGTTCCAGGCCGCGCCTCAGGAGGGACAGCAGTATCAGCAGCCTTATCAGGGCCAGACGAACCAGCAGTATCAGCAGCCTTATCAGGGCCAGACGAACCAGCAGTATCAGCAGCCTTATCAGGGCCAGGCGAACCAGCAGAACCAGCAGCCTTATCAGGGCCAGACGAACCAGCAGTATCAGCAGCAGTATCAGGGCCAGGCGAATCAGCAGTACCAGTCGCATGTCCCGCAGGGCCAGTACCAGGCCCAGAACGAGGTATACGATTCCGGCAGCTTCGGCTGGGCCGTGCTCGGATTCTTTATCCCGCTCGTAGGACTTATCCTGTTCCTCGTCTGGAGAAAAACAAAACCGAAGAGCGCAAAAAATGCCGGCATCGGCGCGTTGGTCGGCTTCTGCCTGAATCTGCTCACATATTTCATCTATATGGCGTGACGCAGGATGCGCGGTCCCAGGACCTGAGCATATGGAAACCGCGGAGCGCGCATTGATGAATAAATAAAGAAATGCACCCGGAGATCCGGGCGCATGATATCGTGTCAGGACTGACTCATGGATGCTTTTCTGTATTTTACAGGAGGCATCCATTTTTTTGGTTCGATCCGAAATACCGGTTTGGGCCGGCAGCGATTTCAGCGTTTCCGGGCCCCCGGCCGCGAAAATCGGCGCGTCCCCGCAAGTTAGAGCAGACTGACCGGCCGGAATCGCTGGAAATTTCGCCGGCCCGGATCCAAATATGCGATCGGGCGAAAAAAACGGCGCCGGGACCGGCGCTCGCGGCGGAGATGTGCGCATCACCTGTCGCCGATACGTGACTCGGGGAAAGGCGACAGGCAGATCAGACAGCCCGGACGCGCCGGGCCTGACCTTATCGAAGCACATATCATCGTTCTCAGAGTTCTTTTCTGAAAATGAATCTGTCTTTCCCTCCGTAAAGCTTCATGCGGCGGTGCCGGGACATGTTAAGCGCTTCGAGGTTCCTGTAGCTGTATGGGTTTTCCGGCGAGACGGACGCCAGCGCTTCAGTGGCTCCCTGTTCTATCGCGTATGCGATCCTGATTTTCGTGAACAGGCGCTGCAGTCCGTATCCGCGGTATTCGGGCGCCACCATCGTAAGATCCAGCGAAGCGGTCTTCGCGAGCTGCTCGCTGTCATATTCGAGGTAGTGGCCGTAATTCTCCTCGTCTGTCCGGGTGTTCGGGATGAGCACGCTGTATCCCGCGACATTGCCGCCTTCCGCTTCCGCCATGAAGCAGCAGTTGTTCGTGAGGACTTCCAGAGCCTCTTCATCTGTGTATGTCGCGTAAACGTCTTTGTTTTCGAGCGCGTCGACGATGACATCCTGCAGTGCGATGACTTTATCGATGTCGCCGGGCACCGCTTCGCGTATATGGAATACGCGCGTCTCCCCGTGTCCGTTCAATAGTTGTATGTCAAATGGCAGTTTCAGCATAATGACCTCCGCAATGCTTTGTTTCTGTTATTGCCGTGAGTCGCTCCTGTACATGTGAGAGGGCGCCAGGCCCCGGCAGACAATGATATTATACAAGAACAGGACTGATAGGTGAAGAGGAAAATGCGCCGGGACGGTACGGCGGCGGAGAATTTTTCCGGCGAAAGGCGGTATGCGGAAAAACAGCGCGCGGCGTCCGCAGGGCGCGCCCGGAACATGCGGCGCCCGCGACACGGCATCCAGTTTCAAATCTTTGAAAAGGAAAAGCCGCGCGGCCGCGGACGGCTGCGCCGGGTTTTGGAATTTCAACAGATTCGCGCACTTTACATTGATTTTACATTTACGCGGTAATGCACTTTACAGACCTTCCCTATGATTGTTTTAGAAAATAATTACCAAATGTAAATCATCCAGGAGGGTAAGTGTATGATCAACGCGAAAATGGAAAAGGTGATCAGGAAAGTTGTATTGTTCAGCCTGATAACGCTCGTCGGGCTGGGCATGCTGACAGCCTGCGGCGGAAGCTCCGACAGCGAAAGCGGCGGGGACGTCAGCGGCGACATCAGTGTCGTATCAAGAGAAGAAGGATCCGGTACGAGGGGAGCGTTCATCGAACTCTTTGGCATAGAGACGAAGGACTCGAATGGAGAAAAAGTCGACAATACTATAGACAGCGCTGAAGTTACTAACAGTACGGCGGTCATGATCCAGACCGTATCCGGGAACAAGCAGGCTATAGGCTATGTATCTCTCGGTTCGCTGTCCGATGATGTCAAGGCTCTGAAGGTAGACGGAGTTGAGCCGTCTGTCGATACAGTAAAGAGCGGTGACTACAAGGTTTCGAGACCGTTCAACATCGTAACGGGACCGAAGACGGACGCGGCATCCAAGGACTTCATAAACTTCATCATGAGTAAAGAAGGCCAGGAAATCGTTGAAAAAGAAGGCTATGTAAAGGAAGATACCGACAAGAAGTATGAGAAGTCGAACGCGACGGGCAAGATCTCGGTAGCAGGTTCCTCGTCGGTAACTCCGCTCATGGAGAAACTCGCGGAAGCTTACGGCAAGGTGAACTCTGACGTCACAGTCGAAGTACAGGGTTCGGACTCGACGACAGGTATCACATCGACGGCTGAAGGCGTCTGCAACATCGGCATGGCTTCGCGTGAGCTTGAGGATTCTGAAAAGGCAAAGGGCATCGATTCGCAGGAGATCGCGCGCGACGGCATCGCGGTCATCGTGAACAATGACAACGGCCTTGATGAGATCACTTCAGAAGTAGTCAAGAATATCTACATCGGCAAGATCACAAAGTGGGAAGACGTTAAATAGGAAATGACAGCGGTTTCGACAGTCGGAATGACCGTCGGCGCCGGGAGCGCTGCGGCGCAGACAGCAATGCGGGTAACATACCACTCGCATTGCTTCGGCGTATAAATAAGGAGATGGAATGAACAGCATAGTCAAAGAGAAAGTCATGAAATATGTGTTTCTGGCAACGGCCTGCGTATCCATCGTAGCGGTCCTGCTGATATGCATATTCATATTCGGGAACGGCGTGCCGGCGATGATGAAGATCGGCGTCGTGAAGTTCCTGACGGGAACGACATGGGCGCCTATCCAGAATATATACGAGATACTGCCGATGATAGTAGGCAGTATCTATGTGACCATCGGCGCTGTCGTGCTGGGCGTGCCGATCGGCATATTCTGCGCGACATATATGGCGGAATTCGCCGATGAGAGGCTTCACAAGATCCTGAAGCCGGCGATAGATCTGCTTGCCGGGATACCGTCCATCGTATACGGCTTCTTCGGGCTCGTGGTCATCGTGCCGTGGATACAGAACTCCACGGGGACGTCGGGGAAAAGCATACTCGCCGCGTCTATCATGCTGGGGATAATGATACTCCCCACTATCATCACTGTTTCGGAATCATCTATAAGAGCGGTGCCGGAGCATTATTACGAGGGCTCGCTCGCTCTCGGAGCGACGCATGAGGCGGCGGTATTCAGGACGATACTGCCGGCTGCGAAATCCGGCATCACCGCGGCGGTGATACTCGGCGTCGGAAGAGCTATAGGCGAGACGCTCGCGGTGTCTATCGTAATAGGGAACCAGGCGGTCATGCCGGACAGCATACTTTCAGGAGCGAGGACGATGACGACGAATATCGTTCTCGAGATGGGATACGCGACAGGCCTGCACAGAGAGGCGCTCATAGCGACGGCGGTGGTGCTGTTCGTATTCATACTGATAATAAATCTGCTGTTCAGTCTGGTGAAGGAAAGGAGCGAGCGGGATGCTTAGCAAGTACAAGAACCATAAGGGATCGCTCGTGCTGAGGATCCTCGTTTACCTCGCCGCTGCCGTTACGGTAGTGATACTGCTGTTCCTTGTCGGATACATCATGATCAAGGGCATACCTAATCTGACACTAGAGCAGTTCGAATGGAAATACACGACAGAAAACGTCTCCATGATGCCGGCGATAATAAACACGGTGATAATGACGGCGTTCACGCTGCTGATAGCAGTCCCGCTCGGCGTAGGGTCGGCCGTGTTCCTCGTGGAATACGCGGGCAGCAATAACCCGCTCGTGCGGGTCGTCCGGATCACGACGGAGACGCTCCAGGGCATCCCGTCCATCGTATTCGGCCTGTTCGGGTTCCTGTTCTTCGTAGTGTTCTGCGGATGGGGACTGTCGCTCATCGCCGGCGTGCTCACGCTCGTGATGATGATACTGCCGGTCATAATGAGGACGACGGAGGAGGCGCTCCGCGCCGTGCCGGATTCATACCGCGAGGGGAGCTTCGGCCTCGGGGCCGGGAAACTGCGGACAGTGTTCCGCATCGTCATCCCTACGGCAATGCCGGGAATATTTTCGGGGATCATCCTCGGTATCGGACGTATAGTCGGCGAGACAGCCGCATTGATATACACGGCCGGCGCCGTCACGGGCATCGCGAAAGGCCTGTTCCATTCGGGCAGGACGCTGTCCGTGCACATGTACGAGCTGCTTTCGGAAGGCCTGTACATGAATCAGGCGTACGCGACGGCTGTCGTGCTGCTCGTAGTAGTTATACTTATCAATGCCGCGTCTGACCACGCTGCGAAGAAGATAGCAAAGAACGCTGCGGGCGGTACGGACGACGATGACGAGGCATAGCGCCGAGGTTTAAGAAAGGATAATCATGACTACAAAAATCGGAATAAAGGATCTGGATCTTCATTACGGCGACTTTGAGGCGCTGAAAAACATAAACATGGATATACCGGCCAATCAGATAACAGCGTTCATCGGGCCGTCGGGCTGC
>JAZAUJ010000014.1:0-11052 GCA_036342375.1 Anaerovoracaceae bacterium
GAAGATAAGGCTGTGGAATTTTGAACAGGCACTGAGGCTCACAAAACAGCGGCGTCCCGACATGTTCGAAAAGTTTTTGAGCCGAGCGGATGACCTCACCCGGGCTGAGAAAAAGGTAGTGGAAAAGGTCATATCTTTGGTGTAAAATATTTTTTGGAGGAGGCCGCATGCCGAAACTCAAAAAAAAGACTATATATATATTCGCGGCTGCACTCGTTGCGCTATATCTTGTGATTTCAGTCATTCCCACCGTGACCGGGAAACTTACTCCGACACAGACTGTCGAATACGGCGAATTCAAGGTGTCGGATGATGTGACGGGATATGTGGTCAGGGACGAAACTGTGTATCTCGCATCTGAGACCGGCGACGCTGTCTGGAAGGTCGGAGAAGGGGACCTCATAAAAAAGGGCGCGGCCGTGATGACATTCAAAAAGCGGAGCGGCAAAGATGACAAAAAGAACAGCCGATATGAAGACATCCTGAAAAAGCTTGACGGTAAAGGCCGGAAAACAGGGACGGCGAGCCTGAGAAAAGGCGTCGTGTCATTTTATGTCGATGGGTATGAAGGGCGCATGACTCCCTCTAAACAGAAAAAACTCAGGGAAAACGACGTGTCGGTTATGGACGCGCAGCCCGACAGTATCAAGCGGGACTCGTTCGTAAAAGGCGAGCCTGTTTATAAGATATATAACAATGCCAAATGGTATATGAATGTCTGGGTCGACGATTCTAAGACCTCCAGATATAAAGAAGGCAATGACGTGACGATAGAGATCGGCGACGAGAAGATCAAAGGCAGCATCGAGCGTATCATTGCCGAAGATAAAAAATGGCATATAATAATTAAAACGAACAGATACTGGTCAGGCCTCGGCAAGTACCGCGTGACGGACTGTTCTATCGTGACGACGGACGAGGAAGGTCTCATCATCGACAACAGCTGTATCGCGATGAAGGGGAAGCACGAAGGCGTTTACGTAAAGACGACCTCCGGCGGCTATAAGTTCACGAGAGTGAATGTGATCGCGAGCAATGATGAGCAGTCGCTTGTAAGTTCCGGCACATTCACGGATGACAGGGGCAAGACCGTCAATACAGTCGAGGTTTATGACGAGATACTGAAAAATCCGAAAGAAGGCTGATAACATGACAGACATAAAATCGAATCTTGAGGAAGTACAGTCAAAACTGCTTCCGGGCGTACAGCTCATCGCCGTCACAAAAACGCATTCTCCCGCCGAGATAAATGTCGCGATAGATAACGGCGTGACGGACATAGGTGAAAACAAAGTCCAGGAGATCCTGGAAAAGTATGACAGCGTAAAACCTGTAAGATGGCACATGATAGGCCATCTGCAGACAAACAAAGTAAAATACATCATCGACAAAGTGTGCCTGATCCACTCCGTCGATTCTCTGAAACTCGCAAAAGAGATAGACAAGCGCGCGCGTGCTGCTGAAAAGACCATGGACATCCTGATCCAGGTCAATCCGGCTCACGAGGAAAGCAAATTCGGGCTCGACCCCGGCGATGTGGAAGCGCTGATAAACGATATACTGGAGCAATGCCCGAATGTCCGTATCTGCGGCCTCATGTGCATCGCGCCGTATACGGATGATCCGCAGGATGTGCGGCCGTATTTCGCCGAGGTCCGGAAGATGTACGAGAAATTCGGCAGCATTGATAATGAAAATATTGACTTCAAATACCTTTCCATGGGCATGTCGCACGATTTCGAGGCAGCTCAGCAGGAAGGATCAAATATGGTAAGAGTAGGCACCGCAATATTCGGCGCCCGAGTATATTAGTTATTAAGGAGGCAGACAATGGGAGTAATGGACAAGTTCAAGGATCTTGTCGGGATCGAAGAGATCGATGACGATATTACTGAAGAGGAGATAGAACGCGCTGACGAGCTGATCGAAAGAAAGCCGGTCGTGCGTTACCCAAGAGCACAAAGGGAGAAGGTGGTCCCAATGCAGAGAGGAACGAATCCGTTCAAACTCGTAGTGATAAACCCTGAAGGCTTCGATGAGTGTCCGAAGCTCGTCGATTCCCTGAAGGCGAGGAAACCGATAATCATAAATCTGGAAAAAACAGATTCCGAAACAGCAAAGAAAATATTCGACTTCCTGTCGGGAGCCACATATGCCCTTAACGGCAATGTGCAGAAAGTAGCGAACAACATTTTTGTATTCGCTCCTGACAATGTCGATATCTCGGCCGGATCCGAAGGAAAGGGCTTCGATTTCTCGTCGCCTGCCCCTGAAGATGATACCTGGAGGTAATACAGAATGATAACACCTACCGATATACAGAACAAAGAGTTCACGCGGGGCGTAAGAGGATATAACGAAAAAGAAGTCGATATGTTCCTCGATCTGATAACGCTCGATCTCGAAAAGATCGTAAAGGAAAATGTCCGGCTAAAGGGCGAGATCGCTGCTCAGAACGAGCAGATCGAGAAATACAAGGCTTCCGAGGGCGAGGTCATACAGGTCCTCGAAAAGGCCAAGGCGCTCATGAATGACATTTCGGCGAGCACAGACAAGCGCGCCCAGGTCATTATTAAGAATGCCGAGATGGAGGCTGACCTCAAGATAAGGAACGCTGAGAAAAAAGCGGAACAGCTCGAGGAGAGGAACGCGGAACTCGAAAAGTCAGTTCTCGGGTTCAGGGACAAGTACAGGAGAATGCTCGAAACTGAACTTAAGAACATAGGCGCTCTTGCGGATGACTTCGGGATAGATGAAACGAGACCGGCGCAGGAAGCAGCGGCCGTTACTCCGGCGGAAGATGCATCTGAGGATACGGCCGGATCCGGTCCTGATCTAATGTCCGAGCCAGATGATGATATCATCGATGTCAGGGATCTGAGCGATCTTGACGATTTCAAGGATATGCCGAGAGCCGACGGACCGGCGGACGACCGCAGGACAGTCGTCGTAGACATACACGGCGGCAGGGAGTAACCGGCATTGATATATTATCTGATCATCATCACGCTCGCGGCGATCGACAGGGTGCTTAAATATCTGGTGAACGCGAATATCCCGCAGGGCGGGTCGAAATTCATGCTCGGCGGGTTTATCGATATCACGAACCTGCGCAATACCGGCGCGGCGTTCAGTTCGTTCACGGGGCACAGGGCGGCGCTGATCGCGGTCACGGTCTTCTGCATAGCGGTCGGACTCGTATATATCACGCGGCACAGGAAGAACAGGAGCAGTTTCCTCCTGACGTCTCTTTCGCTGGTGATAGCGGGAGGCATCGGCAATCTTATTGACAGGATCGTGCAGGGATATGTGACTGATTACATCAGCGTCGGCAGTTTTCCTGTCTTCAATTTCGCGGACATATGCGTAGTGATCGGATGCGTGTTTATGTGCATATACGTTTTGTTCCTCGACAGGGGCTGATATGGCTGAGATAAATCATTACGAAATCACAGTTGATGAAAAATACAGCGGCACAAGACTCGATCTTGTGCTTTCTGTTACAGTGGAAGAAAGTTCCCGCAGCTATATCCAGAAGCTCATCGCGGGAGGAAGCGTGACGGTGAACGGCGCGGTGGAAACGTCAAAGAAATACAAAGTAGCGGAAGGGGATGTCGTTGAGATAAGCGTCCCGGAGCCGGAAGAACTGACGGCGGAGCCTGAGGATATCCCGCTCGATATCGTGTATGAGGACAGCGACGTGATCGTAGTGAACAAGCCTGCGGGCATGGTCGTGCACCCGGCGGCGGGGACGCCCGACGGGACGCTCGTCAATGCATTGCTGTATCACTGCAGGGGCAGTCTGTCATCTATAAACGGCGTTATCCGCCCCGGCATAGTGCACAGGATAGACAAGGACACGAGCGGGCTCATCATGGCGGCGAAGAACGACGCAGCGCACAGGAGCCTTGCCGCGCAGCTCGAGCGGCACAGCGTCACGCGTGCGTACCGCGCGATAGTGTACAACGCGTTCCGCGAAGAGGAAGGGACCGTGGACGCTCCGATAGGAAGGGGCAGGAAAAACAGGCTGCGCATGGAAGTGTACGGCATCAATGCGAAGAACGCGGTCACGCATTATAAAGTGACGGAGAAGCTCGGGCGTTTCTCACTGATAGAATGCAGGCTCGAGACGGGAAGGACTCATCAGATACGTGTCCACATGGCATATATCAATCACCCGCTCCTGGGGGACTCCGTATACGGGCCGGCGAAGCAGCGGGCGGGCGCGCGGAGGCAGATGCTCCACGCGTATCTTCTCGGTTTCGTCCATCCCTCGACGGGCGAATATCTCGAGTTCGAAACGGATCCGCCCGAAGATTTTGAGAATGTCCTGTCGAATCTGAGGCGCAGGGCGGCAGGAGAACGGCATGGCTAAAGTCAGTATAGGAAAAGGCGCTCTGCTGGCGCCGCTGCCCGATGTGATGGTATCATGCGGCGATATCAGCGGGGAGAAAAACATTATTACGGTCGGCTGGACGGGCATGATAAATACGACCCCGCCGATGTGCTATATCTCTGTGATGCCGTCGCGGTACAGCCACGATATCATTGCCGAAAGCCGGGAGTTCGTGATAAATCTCGTCAGCGAGAAACTCACGCGCGCGATGGATCTCTGCGGCGTGAAGTCCGGCCGCGACATCGACAAGTTCAGACTGACGGGTCTCACGCCTCAGAAATGCAGCTGCGTGAACTGTCCCGCTATCGCGGAGAGCCCGGTCAGTATAGAATGCAGGGTAATAGATACTGTGCCGCTTCCGTCGCACGACATGTTTCTGGCTGAGATCGTGAATGTCAAGGTCGACGAGCGGCTCATAGACGAGGCAGGAAAAGTGAGGTTCGAGAGCGCCGGCCTGGTAGCCGGCGTGCACGGCGGATATTACCCTGTGAGCAGCAGGCAGGCGGGAAGCTTCGGATATTCCGTCATGAAACCGAAAACGAGAAAACGGAAGGAAAAAGAGAAAGCGGCGGCGCGAAGGGCGGCTGCCGGGAAAAGGAAGAGAAGATAATAACAGAGGCTGCGGCATCAGCGTACCATCGCTGAATAAGCAGCCTCTTTTAAAAAACAGTTTTGAGTCATGGATATCCCGGACCGCCGGCATCTAAAAATTTTCAGCTATATAACTTCGACAATTTTCACATATATATTTGTCCATGAACTCTCTCCGGGCATCATCGCGTCCGCATATGGCGCAGCGGTGCGCCCGTTTCTGTTTTGCGCTTATCTCGCATCCGCAGATATTTTCGCGGATGCTCTCTGCTTCGTTCTGAAGTTTTTCTGAATCTGTTGTTCTCATCTTCGTTCTCCAAATATACTATGCTCATCCGGCCACGCGCCGTCCCGGACTGGACTGCGCCGCAACAAAAAATTATCACGCGCGCGCGGCCCGTTCAACGTAAAATGGAAAAATGCGGATATAAAGTGGAGAAAAACGCGTCCAGAGTTGGAAGCGTTCAGGCAAGAGCGTCCGGCCGCTTCGGAGTGACATAAACGGTGTGATTGTCTGTGAATATCACCATGCCGGGTCTCGCTCCGTTCGGCTTTCTCACATAGCGCACCTGCGTATAATCTACGGGGACGTTGTCTGAATTCCTGCCTTTGCTGTGATACGCGGCGATAGAAGCGGCTTCGAATATCGCTCTGTCCGTCGCTTCTCTGCCTTTCAGGAAAAGTATGACGTGAGATCCGGGGATATCTTTTGTATGGAACCAGATGTCATTTCTGCCCGCGACTTTGAATGTGAGATAATCGTTCTCCTTATTGTTCCTGCCCGCGAGCACGTCAAAACCGTCGCTCGTCCTGTAACTGTACGGATGCGGCGTTTCTTTTTTTCTGACGCCCGGGCGCTTCTGCCTGCGGACGAACCCCGATTCCTCGAGTTCGTCCCTGATGCGGTCTATATCTTCAACAGTCCGTGCCTCGTCCGCGAATTCCTTCACGGAAAGGAGATATTCGATATTCGCGTCCGTCTCGCTGAGCTGGCGCGCTTTCTCCTTAAGCGCTGTCCGCGATTTCGAATATTTCCTGAAGAATATCTGGGCGTTCTTCGCGGCGGAATATCTCTCGTCCAGCGGTATCGTGACCTCGGTCCCGTCGTAATAATTCGTGACGACAGCCTCGGACGCCCCCGGCTTTATGAGATGGATATTCGCTGTCACGAGCTCACCGTAGAGCCTGTATTTTTCATCCCGCTTCGCCTTCAGAATGTCTTCCGACAGGCGCTGCTTCTTCAGGCGCTGCTTCTTCAGCGCCCTGTTCACGGCCGACCGCACGGCCGCGCTCTTCTGGCTTATCCTGTTCGACTGCTCGCGGTGGGTATAGTAATATTCCGCGGCGGCGCTGACCGTGCCGAAGTGCTTCGCGTCGTAGATGTTTTCGTACTCATCAATGCGTATAACATGGAAGTCTTTCGGCTTTCCCTCCGGGTCCTCGTACACGACCGGGGATACATTTCCTTCAGATACGCATTGCCTGATCTCTTCTATCCTGGCAAACACTTTCCCGGGTTCCTCCGGCAGCGCGGCCTCGCGGGCGGCTGCGGGAGAAAGCCCTCCGACATCGGACAGAATGATCTCCGAAAGCGGCCTGCCGCTCTCGGATGACTCGGCGCACATCGCTGCGATATCGGATCCCGTGACTTCCGTGAACGGTATCTTTTCCTGCTTCGGCGGGTATTCATATATTAGCCCTGGCAGCACCTGCCTCGCGCGGTCCATTTCCGGCGTGATGCGCTTGAGGCTTCCGGCAATTTTCCCCGATCCGTGAAGCAGCGTCACATTGGAATATTTCCCCATGATCTCAACGATCAGCTTTTTCCGGGTCTCGACGCCGAGTTCATCTCTTGAACTTATCGCGACTTCGATAATACGTTCCGCATCCTTCTGCCGAACAGTTTCGATCCGTCCGCCCTGGATCAGCTTCCGGAGCATCATGCAGAAGCCCGGAGGGTTCACAGGATTGTCGTAATCGCCTTCTGTCAGGAAAATGCCCGGGTGCGCGTTGTTTGACGACGCGTACACTTTGAGTTTCCCCTGTTTTCCGCGCACATGAAAAATCAGCTCATCTTTTTCAGGCTGATATATCTTCTCTATTCTCGCTCCGCTGAGCGCCGAGTCGAGTTCCCGAGCCAGCGCCCTTACAGTAATGCCGTCGAATGCCATAGACAAAATATCCTTTCCCTGTGCGGTTTGTGTTATAATCATATATTATCATAAATAGAAGAACAAAGGAGAAAATTGTATGATAAGAAGCATGACCGGATTCGGAAGAGGAGAGTATTCTGATGAAAAACGCTCCTTCACTGTTGAGGTGCGCTCGGTCAACCACAGGTACTGCGACATATTCGTCAGGATGCCGCGGCGCTTTTCTTTCGCCGAAGAGAGCGTGAAGAAAATAGCGAAGGAATACGTCCACCGCGGGAAAGTCGAGATAGGGATCTCGGAAGAAGACATCGCCGCGGACGATACGGAGATCAGACTGAACGACCAGCTGGCGCGGCAGTACATAGAAAAACTCGCATTGCTGAAAAAAGAGCACGGGCTTTCCGGAGAGATCACCCTGGATCTCATCGCATCGATGCCGGATGTCCTGAAAGCGGCGCCCGGCGTTTCCGACGAGGAGGAGATAACGGCAGCGATATGCAGGGCGACGAGGGACGCGATGGAGGCTCACGCGTCAATGCGCGAGACAGAGGGCGAAAAACTCAGGGCAGACCTCGACATGCGAGGCGACAGAGTCCTTGGATGTGTCGGGCTCATCAAAGAACGCGCGCCGGAGATACAGAAGGAATATGCGCGCGGGATGCGCGACCGCATAAATGAGATATTGGAGGGCGAGGTCGAGGTGCCTGAAGACAGGGTGCTGCTCGAAGCCGCGGTGTTCGCGGACAAGGCGAGCATCACCGAGGAGCTCGTGAGGCTGGACAGCCATGTTGCCCAGCTGCATTCCATACTCGCCGGCGGCGGAACGGTCGGGAAGAAGCTCGATTTCCTCGTTCAGGAGATGAACAGAGAAGCGAACACGATAGGGTCAAAAGCTAATGATCTGTTCATTACAAAGCAGATGCTCGAGATGAAAGCCGAAGTGGAAAAAATTCGGGAACAAGTACAAAATATTGAATAATTTTCCCTGATACAACTTGTGCGGGAAAGTTTGTGATGATATAATAACTATCGCTGAAATCCGCTGAAAGGAGCGATAATGGCAAAGAAAGGCCGGCTGCTTGTCATATCCGGACCGTCCGGAGTGGGCAAGGGGACATTGTGTAAAATACTCATGGACAGAAATGACGGCATTGATTATTCTGTATCCATGACTACGCGGAAACCGCGCGACGGAGAGGTGCACGGGAAAAACTATTTTTTCACCGATACCGAAACGTTCGAAAGACACATTGACGAAGACGGCTTTCTTGAATACGCGTGCGTGTACGGGAATTATTACGGAACGCCCAGGGCTCACGTCATGGAAAAGCTCGAGGCCGGAAGAGATGTGATACTTGAGATAGACACGCAAGGCGCGATGCTGATCAGGAAATCGTATCCGGACGGGGTGTTCATATTCATCCTGCCGCCGTCGCTCAGGGAACTGAGAAAGCGGATAGAGACGCGCGCGAGCGATGACCAGGACGTCATAGAGCGCAGGCTCGGCGAGGCCGTTAAGGAAATATCGGAAGCGGCGCACTACGATTATATAGTGGTGAACGATGATATAAACGACGCTGCCGAAAAACTGACCGGCATAGTGACGGCGGAACATGCTAAAGTCGATGAAGATATAGATGAAATAATAGACAGGTATAAGGAGGAATTTGGATCATGATGCTCTATCCATCTGTCGATGAAATAAGGAAAAAGGCAGACAGCAGATATACACTTGTTATTTTGGCGGCTAAAAGGGCGAGGGATATCATAGACGGTTATCCGAAGCTCGTGGATGACGGCGACACCGAGAAACCCGTTTCTGTCGCAGCTGATGAAATAGCGGAAGATTACATCACGTACAAACGTGACTGACTGATATTTTACCGGGCGGCTTGCGCGTATATTCGCGAGGCCGCGTTTTTCTTCTCCGAATATGTACGTTATTACTAATCCATATAGATCAGGTGTGTAGGAGGGCATGCGAAATGCGACTTAGTATTAACAGTATTGAGGGGGTCGAGTATCTTTATATCCAGACATGCGCCGCGACCGGCAGGGTCAGGCTGTCAGATATCATTTATGTGACGCAGGATGCTCACAGTATCGATATCATGTACAGGAGGCCGGCGGACGGGGACGGCGGAACGCGCGTGTTCAGGGCGCGCGGGACTGTGAACGACACAGCGGAGCTTCTGTGCTCCCGGTCCGACGATTTCTACAAATGCCATTCATATCTTATGGCCAACTTTACGCATATCGATACAGTGGACAGGAAGTGCGTAATGTTTGATGACGGATCAAGTGTATCGATGGGTGAGAATCTCCTTCGGGAGACACGCAAGGCATTCAACGCGTATATTTCAAAAAAATAAACGCTTGCAGTATTTTCACCGTTATAGTATTATTAAGTACGGTGCCCCCTTTTCGGGGGACCGTACTATTTAATTTCGCACACCGGGTCTGCCGCGGGTGGTGCCGTTTTATCGGTTCGCGCGGGGAAAGGACGCCGGTGGAGGTAAAAACCAGGAGGAAAAAACATGTCAGTAGTTTCTATGAAACAGTTATTGGAAGCCGGAGTACATTTCGGTCATCAGACGAGAAGATGGAACCCGAAGATGGCGCGTTACATCTTTACCGAAAGAAACGGCATCTACATCATCGATCTTCAGAAAACAGTCAAACTCATAGACGAAGCGTATGAATTCATGAAGGAAGCGGCGGCCACAGGAAAGCCGATCCTCTTTGTGGGCACAAAAAAGCAGGCGCAGTCCGCTATAGAAGATGAAGCGAAAAGATGCGGCGAGTACTATGTCAATCAGAGATGGCTCGGCGGCATGCTCACGAACTACAGGACTATTTCCCAGAGGATAAAGAGGCTGAAGGATATCGAGGCCATGGAGGAAGACGGAACGTTCGAGAAGCTTTCGAAGAAAGAAGTGCTCGGACTGAGGCGCGAGGCTGAAAAACTCGAGAAGTTCTTAGGCGGCATAAAAGATATGCACGGAATGCCCGCGGCTATGTTCGTCGTGGATCCGAAGAAGGAGAGGATAGCGGTCAGAGAAGCCAGGATACTCGGCATTCCTGTAGTAGGCATAGTAGACACAAACTGCGATCCTGACGAAATAGATTATGTCATCCCGGCCAATGACGACGCTATCAGGGCGGTCAAGCTCATTTCGAGCCTGATGGCCGACGCCGTGATAGAGGCGAACCAGGGAGAAGCGTTCGACGAAGAGCCTGCCGAAGGCGCCGAAGCTGAAGAGGCAGAGACGGAAGAAACGGAAGAAACAGAAACTGCGGAAGACGCCGCAGAAGAGACGGCGGAATGATCCGCATTGATATAAAGGAGAAATTATTATGGCAATAAAAGCTGCACAGGTCAAAGAGCTCCGCGAGATAACCGGAGCCGGCATGATGGACTGCAAAAAAGCGCTCGAAGAGACGAACGGGGATATCGATAAGGCGATAGAGGTCCTGAGAGAAAAAGGTCTTTCGAAAGTAAAGAAGAAAGAAGGCCGCATCGCGGCAGAAGGTCTTGCGAAATTCGCCATCGCGGATGACGGAAGCAGGGCATCAGTAATAGAAGTCAACTCTGAAACGGATTTCGTGGCGAAGAACGAAGAGTTTATCGGCTTTGTCGACGGGCTCGCGAAGCTCGCGCTCGACAATGACGCCGCGGATATGGACGCGTTCATGGCGCTCGACTTCAACGAAGACGGGACTGTGAACGAAGCTCTCACGCAGAAGGTGGCGAAGATCGGAGAGAAGCTCAGCATCAGGAGATTCAAAAAGATGCAGGAGCCGGGAACAGTGTATGTGGGTTACCTCCACAACATGGGCCAGATAGCGGTAGTTGTAGGCCTTAGGACGGAAGCGTCGGTCGATGAAGTCGCTGTCGTCGGAAAAGACGTC
>JAZAUJ010000015.1:0-10870 GCA_036342375.1 Anaerovoracaceae bacterium
CGTTTCTGCCTATTTCTTAGCGTTTCTTCCTATTTCCAGGCCCTTCTCGAACGCCTCATAGTTCAGAGGCAGGAGCTGCGGCCTCTTGGCTCCTATCTTGTGCTCGATCGCGTCCCTGATGACCTGAGGCTCTATGACCTCTGTGAATCCGACGTATGCGCCGAGCATAATTATATTAAGGACCTTCGGGTTGCCCATGTCAAGTGACATTTGCGTTACCGGCACTTCGACGACTGTGATATCGTCCCTGCCGGACGTGTCCTTTACGATGGAGCTGTTGATGAACAGCGTGCCGCCCGTCTTCAGCTTGTCGATGAATTTTTCAAGCGACGGCTGGTTGAAGATCACGAGATCGTTGACCGAATCCATGACGGGCGCGCCGATCTCTTCATCCGATATCGCGACATAGCAGTTCGCCGTGCCGCCCCTCATCTCGGCGCCGTATGAAGGGAAATATGTGACGTGTTTATCTGTAGAGTCGCATGTGCCCTGAGCAAGAAGTGTTCCGAACATCATTACGCCCTGCCCGCCGAAACCGGCAGCAATAAGATTTCTTTCCATTCTATGCCTCCTTACTCTATTCCGCGTCCTTGTCTCTGTAGACTCCGAGCGGATATTCCTTCAGCATGTTGTTTTCGAGGAAATCGAGCGCTTTGATCGGATCGAGTCCCCAGTTCGTGGGACATGACGTTACGATCTCGACCATCGAGAAGCCCTTGCCGTCTATCTGATTCTGGAAAGCCTTCTTTATGGCCTTCTTCGTCTTGAGAGCGTGGGCGGGATCGATCAGCGTCGTCCTTTCGATGTAATACGGCCCCATGAGCTGGCTGAATATCTCGCTTATATGCAGCGGATATCCCGTCGTTTCCGGGTCTCTGCCCTTTGGCGTCGTCGTCGATTTCATTCCCAGAAGTGTCGTTGGCGCCATCTGGCCGCCCGTCATGCCGTAGATCCCGTTATTGATGAATATCACGGTGATATTTTCGCCTCTGTTCGCTGCGTGCAGCGTTTCAGCCAGGCCGATGGACGCGAGATCGCCGTCTCCCTGATACGTATAGATGATAGAATCAGGGTTCGAACGCTTCATGCCCGTAGCCATCGCGCAGGCTCTGCCGTGAGGCGAGAGCGCGAGGTCGGCCGTCATGTATTTCTGGCCGAGGCCGCAGCATCCTACGCCTTCGGCGCGGACGAGCCTGTCGGCAATGCCGAGTTCATCTGCGACTTCTCCGATAAATTTATGTACAGTACCATGCATGCATCCCGGGCAGAATCCTGATACGAAGTCTTTCCTGATGCCGGTAGTTCTCGAATAGACTTTTTCCATCAGAGCACCTCCTTAATGAGTTCGTGCGCGGCGTCCATTACCTGGTCCGCTGTCATTATGCGGCCGCCCGACCTCAGCGTTTCCTTTACCGGGATATCCTTGCTGATCGCATGATCGATATCCCATCTCATCTGAGCCGGGATCGACATCTCAACGTCGAGAACGCCTTTGACCTGAGCCGGATCGAGCTTCGCGTAAGCTTCATACGGGAACGGCGATACCGTTACGGGACGTATGAGCCCGGCTTTGACGCCTTCACGGCGCAGCTCCCTCGCGCATATTTTCGCGACTCTCGCCGAGATCCCGTATCCTGTAAGAATGATCTCGGCATCGTCCGTATCGATCTCCTCGACACGCGGAGTCCATGTTTCATACATTGCCGCCGCATCAATGTTGCGTTCTTCCATGCCGGGGCCTACGCTTCCCGGCTTGCCGATGACCTGATGTTCCGGGTCGTGGCCGATAATGGAAACATCTTTGAGCGCGTCCTTCAACGCGGCTACCTCTTCGTCGCTCTTCATCTCAGGAAGCACGACAGGCTCCATCATCGTGCCGATAACGCCGTCCGTCAGGACGAGCACCGGATTCATGTATTTCACCGCGAGATCGAACGCCTCGTACGTCATATCGACAGCTTCCTGCACCGTATGCGGCGCCAGTACGATCATCCTGAAACCGCCGTTGCCGGACGCCTTCGTCGCCTGCAGGTAGTCCTGCTGGGCCGGCTGGATCGCGCCGATCCCCGGGCCGCCTCTCATAACATTGACGTATACGACAGGCACTCTCGCCGCAGCCGAGAACGAAACGCCCTCGCTGTAAAGTGAAATGCCCGTGCTCGATGAAGAACTCATCGCTCTTGTTCCTGTCTGAGCCGCTCCGTACAGCATGTTCACGGAAGCGATCTCACTCTCGCCCTGGACGAAAGTCCCGCCGACTTCCGGCATCCTTCTCGCGAAGTATTCCGGGATCTCATTCTGCGGAGTTATCGGGTAACCTGCGAAGAAACGGCAGCCCGCTCTCACTGCGGACTCTGCGATCGCCTCGCAGCCTTTCATAAATATTCTTGCCATGTCCTTACCTCCTTAGTCTCTCCAGACCTCTATCGCAGCGTCGGGGCATATAACTCCGCACTGCGCGCATCCGATACAGTCTTCCGGTCTCGCCGCCACCGCGTAGCGGTAACCCTTGGAATTCACATCTTCGCCGAGCTCCAGCACATTCTTAGGGCAGAACTTGACGCAGTATCCGCAGCTCTTGCAGCTTTCGGATCTGACTTCGATCTTTCCTTTTGCCATTGCTTGCCTCCCTTTTTCCATCAATGCAGGTAACTGTTTATATTTTTTCGGGTCAATCCCATTCATGACTCATATATATCTCGAGCGGGAATACCGGCTGCCCGGTCTCCTCCGCGACTTCTGCCGCGATCTCATTCCTCGCGCATACGAAACTTATGTCCAGCAGGCCGCTCAGCATTGCCGCCGTCTTCTTTTCGCCTTCGGCAGCCTCTTCCGCAGTCGTCGTGCGCCCGAGATTCGGATTGCTTATGACAGCAGTATTTTCAAGCCCGATATGCGCCGCCCAGAGCACAGCCGTAAGCGTGACATCGATCTCGCCTATTTCCCGCGACCACGGCCTGTACGAATTTATGACGAAGTACGTCATCGTGCGCGGAGCGTTCGCCCATCCGGAGAACCCGCCGATCAGCTTCGACCCGGTGTCGTTCCCGCCGACGTCCAGGATCGCGATGCGGCCGGGATCCGCCAGCGCTTCATTCACGCCTCCGACCATCGTCGGCGCGTCCGCGAACTGCTCCTCATAATGGAAGACGATCCCTTTTTCCTCGAGCATCCCGCGCACGTCCCTCGAACGGAACAGCGGCTTCGTCTGATCCATGTCGAAAAAATGGATCTCTTTGTCAGTGAGCGGAAGCAATGCCAGCGCGAAGTTCACCGCGATCTCGGTCTTGCCGCTCCCGGCTTCGCCGACGAATATGAAATTGTCTTTTTCCTGTAAAATCTCCGTAAAAATCCGCTTCATATCGCTCCGCCCTCCTTCGGACAACACAAGCATATATCAACGCGGGACGATTGTCAAACATTTTTTCTGATTTTCTAACTTTTTGTTTTATTTTCGTTTTCGGCTGTGGTATAATCAATGCAGAAAATGACAGCAAAGGAGACAGAAATGGCAGATACTTTTGAGATCCTGAAGAAGGCCGCGGACGGCATCGCGATGCAGTTCGGCCCTAATACCGAGGTCGTGATCCACGACTTCCGCGACGACATAAATCATACTGTAAGGTACATCGTGAACGGTCACGTGACCGGGCGCAAGATCGGCGACGGCCCCCGCCGTCAGTTCCTGAAAGACCTCGAACTGAGCAAACTGGACGAGACGCACAACCGCCAGATCTCGACGACGGCCGACGGGCGCACGATCAGATCGACGACAGCGAATTACCTGGACGAAGACGGTTCGCTGGAGTTCGCGATGTGTATCAATCAGGACATCACCGACATCATGTCCCTCGAAAAGGCGGTCGCATCAATGTCCGAATCCCGCTATTTCGAGTCTGCGCCTCTCGATCCCGAATCCGGGAACGGCAATGAAAACATAAACACATCTATCCACGACCTGATGGAGCAGCTCATCAGCGAAGGCATCCGCCAGATCGGCGCGGCACCTGATCAGATGAACAAAAATCAGAAGATCGATCTGATAAGATTCCTGGACGCTCGCGGCATCTTCCAGATCCAGAAATCCGGCGCGGAGCTGTGCGAGCTTCTCGGTATATCCAAGTTCACGTTCTATAACTACCTCGAGGAAGCGCGGAACAGATAGGTCAGTCCGGGGCGCGGCCGCGGGCCGGACCGGCGGATCTATGCGCCCGAAAAGCAGCCTGCCGCCGCGCATTGCCTCTTAACATGATATAATCGAACTGTGACCGGAGGTGGATGAAATGAAAAACTTTGAAACATGGGAAGATATCAGGAAAAACGCGCGCGAGCAGACAGCTCCGCATTGCAATGCCTGCCCCGCCTGCAACGGAAGGGCATGCGCCGGAAAGGCGCCCGGTCCCGGCGGCAAGGCATCCGGCGCTTCATTCATGCGGAATTACGATTATCTTCATGATCATATCAAACTCGTCATGCGTTCGCTCGGCGCGCCGTTCGAGCCGGACACTTCTGTCGGGCTCTTCGGCCGGACCCTTTCAATGCCCGTGATGGCCGCCCCTGTCGGCATGCTGGAATTCAGCTACGGAGTCGATATCAGCGACCCCGACTACGACAGGATGCTGCTGACCGGTCTGAACGATGCCGGGACGATCGGCTTCACGGGAGGCGGCGCGATGAAGATGGATTACTTCTACGACGCTCTCGACGTGATAAAAGAGATCGGGAACGGGATCCCGACGATAAAGCCGTGGGCGCTCGAATTCCTCGAAGGCGAATTCAGGCGGATGGAGGACGCATGTCCCGCCGCCATCGCGATGGACGTGGACAGCGCGGGCCTCGCGCACGGCGCGATGTTCAAGTACCCCATGGTCCGCAAGACCGGAGAAGACCTCCGCAGGATCGCCGCGATGACAGACATCCCCTTCATCGTCAAGGGCGTCATGACCGCTGACGAAGCGGAAGCCGCGGCGGACGCCGGCGCGTACGCCATAGTCGTTTCCAACCACGGAGGGCGCGTGATAGATGAAAGCATCTCCACTGCCGAAGCAATGCCGGAGATCGTTTCAGCGGTCGGCGGCCGCGTGAAGATATTCGCCGACGGCGGTATCAGGACAGGATACGATGTGTTCAAGATGCTCGCGCTCGGCGCGGACGCCGTTCTGATCGGCCGGCCGTTCATCACCGCCGTGATCGGCGGCGGCGCGGAAGGCGCGAGATTCTACGCGGAGAAACTGGCCGGAGAACTGAAAGACGCGATGAACATGACCGGCTGCGCGGCGCTCGGAGATATCTCCGGCAGATCGATCAGAATAGTGTAGCGGGAAGTTCGGGGGCCGGGATCCGCGCCCGGAACTGAGCGCCGGCTTGACCGATACCGGACCCCCGCATTGATACCGGGCCGGCCCGACACCGGCCCCATGCCAGTTTTCCCCAAAATCCCATAATGACACGCCCGGCTGCTCCATGATATAATTATCAGAACAGTTTGATTTTGAGTTGTATTTTTTTTTGGAGGGATATTATGAAAAACTGGCAGATGCTTATCGATCTGCAGCGTCTTAAAGCATCCAAATTCGATCCGGAATACAGCCCCGAACAGCATAAATTCTACAGCGAGTACGCGGACTGGCTGGAGACGCTTGATCTCGGGCCCATGACATTCACGCAGCTTGCCGAGAAGCAGAAAGGGACAAAATTCGAGGATCTCAGGGGCGCGACCGTCGCATATCTGCTGGATGACGCCCGCGTGCGCGCAAAGGCGAATGAAGAGATCGGCTTCGACAATGCCGCGGCCATTTACAGGAACCGTTATGAACGGATCCTGAAAGAGGGCGCGGACTACCCCTATACACAGGAAGCCATGAACGAACTTGGGGCGGTCGCGCAGGCCGATATAACGGACTCGCGCCGGAACGAAACGTGCCGCAATATATTCTACGCTTACTTCACCCTGCGCACGGACCTCTCCGAAATGAACAGGAAAACTGCGGCAGGGCAGCTGGACGCGGCGCTCGCGGAGCTTTCGCAGCTCGGCTTTTCGTTCGATGAGCTCGCCGGGAAACCGCTGTACAGAAACATCACAGGTCTGACCGAAGAAGGCATGGATGAATTTGCCGCATCAATACACAGGTACATGGAATCGGGCGAGCTGCCGGCGCCCCGATATTCGGACGATCTGGAAGAAGAGACCGAGCGCGCCGTGAAATGGGCTATGGAAAACGCGGAGATGCTCCGGGGAATGGGAAGTCAGGAACAGCTGAAACGCGGAGGCTGCATTGCTGTACCTTCGGATGATCCTCTCGGCTATGACTTTATAGAACGCATCGAGTCATGACCGGAAGAATATGAAAGCGAGGAGGACAGCAGATGGATAATATCTGGAAGAATGAGATAACGCAGCGCATCAATGCGCTGAGGGCGGGAAGCCCGAGCGGAGACCTGCTCAAGAGCATTGATGAGTTCGAAATAAGAATGAAAGAAACAGCCGACGCGAATGAAGGGAATCCCGACGTCGAAGGCGTATTGGAAAAGACGGGCCTCAATGACGATTACCGCGATCTTTACCTCGCGGTCATGTCCGGCGCGAACGACTATTCGCTGCCCGAAAGAAATGCAGAGCCGGAGCCGCAGGGCCCCGCGGCCGAAAACGGCGAGCCGACCGTGCACAGCCTTATGGCGAGTTACCGCGCCGTGTATGATTCCATGAAGCCGACCGGGAAAAAGAAAGCGCTTGAAGCCTATCAGAAGATCCTCGATGTCGAAAACCGTACGAACGATTTTATCGAGGCGCAGTATATAATGGAAAAAGAAGATCTGAACTTCAAGGCGCTCCTCGCTTCGTACAGGGACGATATCGACGACTTCGCGAGGGCGACGGACCCGAATTTCAGGATGACGCGCGCGGCGGTCAGCAGTACGGTCGGGCAGTACGCACTGGCAAAAAGCGTCGACGAGATAACGTACAGAGGCGAGATCAGCAAGGGCTGCAATACCGAGATGGACGCCATGGTGATCCCGATGCTGATGATAAACTTCTACGCGCTCCTGTTCAAATGGGATTACCTGAAATTCAATATCCATAACGGATATGACAAGCTTCCCGACAATGTCGGCGGCATGATGCGGCTCCGCGAGAACGCCCGCGATTATTACGGGTTCATGAGCGGCAGCATGGGCATCACATGGGACGACATCGAAAAGGATCCTTATTTCCGCATCCTGATGCTCGACCCGAAGCCGCTCGACAGCATGTGGCGCCTGAAAAAGGTCGCGCCGCCGGAGAATATCGCAGCAATGCGCACCATCCTCTTCGACGAGATCCTGTCGGACCGCCCGCTCGAAGATATCCTCGCGGCGCCGAAGGATTACGTGTTTTACTGGCCCCTCGACGACGAAGGATCGCTGGCGAGGTTCGAGGAAGTCGCCGCCGAACTGAACAGGGACAGAGGACCGTATCTGCGGGAGGATATGGGCAAAAAACTTGAAGAGCTCAGTAAACAGGAGTCGGCCGGTCCTGATGCGGCATCGCGCGGCACGCTCAGCGCCATGAGCCGGACATGGAACGATCTGCATTACGGCGGTTCAAATATGCAGGCCGGAGGCCTCGCCGGGACCGGCGGCATGTTCGGAGGCGGGTCCGGCAGCGGGTTCGGAAGCGGGTCCGGCAGCGGGTTCGGAAGCGGGACCGGAGGCGGACCCGGCGGCAATGCCGGCAGCGGTTCTGCCAGCTGGTCAGGCGTCGCGGAAGGCGCCTCTCTCGGCACCGCCGGAAAAGCCGCCGGCAAAATGCTCAAAGGGCTTTTCAGGAAGAAATAGCATTGATGATGCAATAAGGAAAGATGGCGCCCGTCAGTTGACCGGCCTCATTGATTTTGGAAACAATAACATCCAGCAGGCCATCTTAAAGCGAAAAAACAGTCATGCAGGAGCTTATCGTTCCTGCACGGCTGTTTTTCTTTTGCCGGAACCCTGTCACCGCTGCATTGCTATAATAATGTGACAGCAAATGCCACGCAAAGTAGCAAAAAATTGCGGAATGCCACCTCTGCCTGCTTGTAATGCAAAACTCTATTTGCTATATTTTGCGTATCAAGTGAAAGGAGATGATCACGATGACATTTGCCGAAAAGTTGAGATCTGTCCGCAAACAGGCGGGAATGTCGCAGGAACAGCTGGCCGGGAAGCTCGGCGTATCAAGGCAGGCGGTCACAAAATGGGAAACGGACACAGGTATCCCCGATATCGAAAATATTATGGCGATTTCCGCATTGTTCGATATATCGATCGATGAACTGCTCTCTAATGACAGAGGAACGAAAAAAGAGGCGGGATATCTTTTTGAAAGTGTGACGGAATATGACGTCGACGAGCCGAAACGCTATGATATGAAATTCGGAGGTGCGAAACGCTTCGTGCTGTCCGGTCATGATGGCGAGAAGATCCGTGTCCGCCTGGCGTCAAATACGCTCTCTGAACTCCAAAGCGATTTTAAGGTAAAAATCGACGACATAAAAAGGCGGATAGATGTCGATATCGTTCGCAAAAACGGAGTGACAGAAGCTGTGGCAAAAGAGGCGCTCTGTATTTTCGTCGAAGTCCCGTCGCCTTACATTGGCAGGATCGAATGTGAAGTCAATGCCATGGCCGCGGAAGTCCGTTCTCTGGACTGCGACAGCATAGAACTCGATGTGAAGACGCCGGACATTATTTTAGAGGATGTCTCGGGTACGGCGGAAATAAACTGTAACCTTGATATGGACGTTGTCTGCAATTCCTTAAACGGAGAGATCGCGATAAACCAGGTGTCAGCGACATCAAAGATCCATATCCCCGGGGGAGCGGCGTTCACCGCTGTCGCCAAAGGCATCGGAACGAGCATTGCCTATGAAAAGAACGGCAAACCGGCAGAACCCTTCAGCACTCCGGACGCCGATAACGTGATTGAGCTGAACGGTATGAAGAGTGAGCTTATTATCTGTACCTGACGCAGGGAGGGATAACAATGAAAGAATACAAATACAGACCCGTCCGATTCTATATCACCTGCTATGCAGCCACATGGTCGTTCTGGATCGCCGCGGCGATCATCAGCAGGACTCCGAATGACAATGGGATATCCACTATATTCATGCTGTTCGGGCTGATCGCGCCTTCGATCACGGCGATCGTCACCGTCATGACTTCGGGCTCCGACGCGCTCAAGCGGGACTTCAGGCAGAAAATCACAGGTTTTTACAGGATCAAACCGTTCAATGTCCTGCTCGCGATACTACTTTTCGCCGCTGTTGTAGCGATTTCCATTCTTTTTTCCACGCTGTTCGGCGGATCAATGCGGCAGTTCTCGTTTACGGAAGATTTTTCGTTTTCGGTGGGCGGTACTTCCGCACTTCTGACGATCCTGCTTGCTTCTGTGATCGAGGAGACAGCATGGCGCGGATACGGGGAAGATGCAATAGGTTCGTATTTCCCGTGGTGCACGGAATCTGTCATTTTCGGCTGCATATGGGCAGCATGGCATCTGCCCCTGTTCTGGATAGAAGGAACATACCATTATGGACTGACGCAGCTCGGCATTGTCTATGTTCTGAACTTTTTAGTCAGCGTAATACCGATGAACTTCCTGACGACCTGGGTCTATGTAAAAAACAACCGCAGCATGCTCGCATGCATCATCCTGCACCTTTTCGTAAACACGATGCAGGAGAAAATCGCCATGACGCCCGAGACCAAATGCCTGGAAACAATAGTACTCACAGGCGCGGCGGTCCTCATCGTCATGACGAATAAGGAACTGTTTTTTGAAAGAGACCATATCGGGAATCTGTTGAATTACAAAACAGGAGGCCCAGACGTTCATCTGAGGAATTACAGAAACATGGCCATATAGTGATAATGCGCTGATGATAATGCGCTTAGGAAACTCTTCAAGAGCCCGAGGCACATCATTTTCAGGCCCGCATATGCTGACCGGCACAGCGGCACTTCAAATCCGGCATTTTTCAGGAAAATACCTGTCACCGGTGCGCAAAACGGTCACCAGTGACAGGAAATACCTGTCACCGACGCGTAAATCAGTCATTGGTGACAGGAAAAATACCTGTCACCAACTTGAAAAACGGTCATCGGTGACAGGAAATACCTGTCACCAGCGCACAAAACGGTCATCGGTGACAGGTAAATACCTGTCACCTACGCGTAAATCAGTCATTGGTGACAGGAAAAATACCTGTCACCAACTTGAAAAACGGTCATCGGTGACAGGAAATACCTGTCACCAGCGCACAAATCATTCATCGGTGACAGGTAATCTGAATCCTTCCGCCCCTGCCTGCGTACAGAAACACGAAAATCACCCCCGCCCGCGCGCAGAACAGAGCCTCCTTCAGGGCGTCGGGCAGGTCAAGGCCAAATCCCCAGCCCCGCGCGCCCACAGAACAGAATGGAGGGAGGATCCGAAAGCATGGCGCCCATGCCATCCCCTGCTCCGCGCCCACAAAGCAGAACCTGTTCGTCTAACGACCGGCGGAACGGACGCGCCCTCCCCCCGCGCGCTCACAAAACAGGCTTCACCGTTGACGGTTCCGTTGGGCCGAAAACGTCCTCCCCCCCACGCGCCCGCAAAACAGAAAAAAGAGGACGCCCGTCCTGAGCGTCCTCTTCATATTTCTCAATTATCCGTTCCTTTATCCTTCCGCTGATTTGCCGGCGGCATCATCCCGCTGATTCTTCTGCGGCGTCATCCCCGTCCTCGTAATCATTCGTAAGATGCGCTTTGTCGAGGAGATAGAACACGAGCCCGAGCAGCATCCCGACGATCGTCGCGAGGCACATGCCCGTCAGCTTGACCTGTCCGAGCTGGATATACGCGCCC
>JAZAUJ010000016.1:0-10579 GCA_036342375.1 Anaerovoracaceae bacterium
CGGCTGTTAACCGGTAGGCTGTGGGTTCGAGCCCCACCCTTGGAGCCAGTTATCTGTCATCGGTGGCATGCGGATGTCACCGATGATTGTTTGAAAATCGGGATGACTCGTGCCGGAGTGGCGGAATTGGCAGACGCGCCGGACTTAAAATCCGGTGATCCTTACCGATCGTACCGGTTCGACCCCGGTCTTCGGCACCAAATCACAGACATCGTCGCGGGGTAGAGCAGCTGGTAGCTCGTCGGGCTCATAACCCGGAGGTCGGAGGTTCAAATCCTCTCCCCGCAACCATGAAAAACACCGCGGCCGCCGGGCCGCGGTTTTGTATTTCCGGCATTGATGCAGGAGCTGTCAGAGCGTTTCGAACGCGCCGGCGATTCGCGTGAGCGCTTCGTCGAGAAGAGAGCGCGGGCACGCGAAATTCAGCCTCTGGAAGCCGTCGCCGTCGCCGGCGGCCGAGAATGTCGGTCCGTCGTCAGGCGCCACTTTCGCTTTGTGGATCATGAGATCGTGCAGCTCGGCATTGCTCAGGCCGTAATCCCTGAAATCCAGCCACGCGAGATATGTGGCTTCGGGTATCCTGTATCTGACTCCCGGCAGCCTGCGGGAGAGGAAATCCGCTATGTACTCCGCGTTGCTTTTCAGGACCGCGAGAAGTTCTTCGAGCCACGCTTCGCCCTCGCTGTACGCCGCCGTCTGCGCGGCAGAGCCGAAACATCCGGGCCAGAAATAGTACGGGTCCGTTATTTCCCTGTACCGCTTTCTCATATCGTCATCCGGTATTATCATGTCCGAAACGAACAGGCCCGCCAGATTGAATGTCTTCGTGGGCGCGGTGCATATTATTGAATGCCTCGCGAATTCATCTGAAATGGCGGCGAACGGTATGTGTTTCGCCGGCGCGTAAACGAGATCGGAGTGGATCTCGTCCGAGATCACGGTAAGGCCGTTATCGATGCAGATCCTGCCGATCTTCTCAAGTTCTTCTCCTTTCCACGCCCGGCCGACGGGGTTGTGCGGCGAGCAGAGCAGCAGGGCTGTGGTTTTCGGATCCTTCGCCTTTTCCTCAAGGTCGGCGAAATCTATCTCGTACCAGCCGTCGTTGTTTATCAGCGAATTAAGTGCCGGCACCCTTCCGCACGACGAGATGTGGGTGTGATACGGGCTGTAGACGGGCGTCTGCATTATCACGCGGTCCCCGGGAGATGTGAACGCGCGCACAGCGGCTATTATGCCGGCATTCACGCCTGGCATATATACTATCCAGTCCGTGCTGATATCCCAGCCGTTCCTGCGCTTCTGCCAGCCGGCGCACGCCTCGAGAAACGCTTTGTCCGGGAAGCAGTAACCGTAGTTTTCAAAATCCGCCCGTTCTCTGACCGCGTCAACGATCTCCGGCGCCACCCTGAAATCCATATCGGCTATGTTAGACGAGATCAGCCCGGTCTCGCCGTACTGATCCAGCAGATGTTCGTCCGACCATTTCGCTGAATTTGTTTTTCTTCGGTCGACAGCTGTTTCAAAATCGTACTTCATGGGTGCCTCCTTTGTTTCACATTTCATATTTACAGTTTATAGCATCAATGTGCGGCGTGCAATGAACGGAGCGAAGCGTTTTTCCGGGAAATCCCGCTGAAAGTGCGGCGTATGGCCCTCCGCGTTGATGTGCGTGAGTAATTGATATATAATAGCATCGTAATAGGAGTATTGTATACAGAAGGAGAGTTGATTTGAGCAGGATTTTAAAAGTAGATAATGGCACGGTAGTGATAGGGACCGATGACGGCGGCATAGAAAACGTTCCGTTTTCGGCCCTGAATTTCAGCGCCCCCAGAGTCGGGGAGAATGTAGATATTTACAGAAACGGCGATCAGGTGATCGTTTCGCGCGCGGACGCGCCCGGCGGCGCCGCCCCGGATGCGCCGGACCCTGACGCGTATACAGGAGATCAGGCCGCCGGCATGAACGGAGGCGCTCAGTATCAGGGGCAGGACGCAGGATACGCATACGGCGCCGGACCGGAGCAGGCGCAGTACGCGAACGCCGGATATCAGCAGTATTCGGACCCCGGGTATCAGCAGTACGCGAACAGCGGATACCAGCAGTATTCGAATGCCGGATATCAGGGGCAGAATGACCCGTACGGCCAGTCGATGCCGCCTCAGTATTACGGGCAGAATATCCGCACGATCGATAAGCATATTTTTGTCTGGATCGGATGTTTTCTGTTCGGCTGCCTGGGCGTGGACAGGTTCATGAGAGGTCAGGTCGGGCTGGGTATATTGAAACTGCTGACTGCGGGAGGATGCGGCATCTGGTGGCTCGTCGATTTTATCATCGGCCTTGTGAAAGCATACGGGGACGCGTTCAACAACAGCGATAATCTTGTGTTCATCAATAAATATTATGCCGAGTAAAATGCATTGATGCTGTTCATAACGGGAGCGATCACGTCCCGCCCGGGCGCCAGAAAGGTTTCGGCGTCATGCAAGAGAGGAGAAGCAGTGTTCCTGACAGAGGAGCCCGTCGATGAAGAGACCCTTTCAAAGGCCATTGATGACACCGGTTATCATTATCTCGGGTACAGCGAAGTGCCGTATGAGAAGTGCGGCCTTTTTGGAAAAAAGAAATAACGGCGCCGCGGCGGAGGATCATTATGTCACCGAAAACATATTATATATCTTTGTGTTTTTGATATCGTTTCTGCCGATCTTGAGCTTCGCGGCCAGGTCGGCGCTTTTTTCCTTCGCGCTCTTGCAGAGCAGTATTTTCAGCGCGACCGGCATGACGGGGCGCGACGAGATGCCGCAGAACATGGCGAACTTCTCAGGCTCGTCCATAAATGAAGCCGGGACCGTGATCTTGAGCTCCTCCATCGGCGTGCTCGTATTCTGCAGCGTGAAAACGCTCAGTGAGTCATAGTGACAGAGTTTCCCGCGGTATGTGTATTCGCACACGTGGAAATGCGCGGCGTCGCGGATATTGAGGTAGAGCGAGGCGAGATAAGTGTTTTCCGCCGCGTCTCGTCCGTCTCCGATCGTTATCACGGATTCGCTCACCCTGCCGTCACGGCCGTCGAAAATGTATCCGTAGAGCATGGAAATATCCTTGAAAAAATTCGGCACATTGCCGCCGGCCGGAGTATTCATGACTCTGTCGTCGGAATAAAGCAGCTGCTCTATGTCGATGCCGAGCGTTTCCGCTATCTCATACAGCGTCTGTATATCAATGAATATCCTGCCGTTTTCGTATTTCGATACGGCCGCCTTCGTCTTGCCGATGCGGGCCCCGAGCTGTTCGAGCGTCAGGCCCTTCAGCTTTCTGTAATACCTGATATTTTCTCCGACAGTCTTTACTATATCAGCCATGAGCGCCTCCGTGTTTCCTAAGAGTTGACTTTCATATGAAAAATCCGTACCTTTCGGACGTTTGAAAAAATTATATATCAATGCATTGATAAAATCAATTCTAAGGAAACTCAGACGCCGCAAATTTTCCTGTAAGGAAAAACGGCTGTATTTTTTTTAATACATTTCCGGGAGTATAATAATATTGCAGATATCGTAAAGGAACGGAGGTACGCTATGAAATATGATTTTGATGAAATAATCGACCGCAGGGGCACGAACGCTATGAAAGCCGAGGGCTTCAGATCGTATATTTTCCACGCCGGCCCGGAAAAGAAATTCGCATTCGCCGATGACGATTTCGTTCATATGTGGGTCGCCGACATGGAGATCGCGACGCCGCCCGAGATATGCCAGGCCATAAAAGACAGAGTCGACCGCCGGATATTCGGCTACAGCATGGTGTTCGATCCGGGATATTATGAAGCGTTCTCAAAGTGGTGCAAAGACAAGTATGACTGGTCATTCCCGAAAGAGCAGATGACATTCTCGCCGGGCATCATTCCGGCGCTGTATCAGATCGTTGAGCTCGCGGTGCCGGAAGGGAAAAAGGTCGTCATGCAGACGCCCGCGTACGGGTATTTCGCGCACGCGTGCGAATACAACAACGTTCCGATCGTGATGAATGAGCTTGACACGACGGACAGCAGGTTCGACATAGATTTCGATAAGTTCGAGGAGCAGGTATCCGATCCGGACGTCGCGCTCGTGATGTTCTGCAATCCTCACAATCCTTCGGGCAGGACATGGTCCGAGGAAGAACTGAAGAAAGTCGCGGAGATCGCGGAGAAATACGACAAGTGGCTGATCTCGGATGAGATCCACTGCGACCTGCTCAGAAAAGGCCTGAAGCACATCCCTATGGGCAAAGTCACGGATTACAGCAAGCTCATCACATGCATGTCGGCGAGCAAGACGTTCAACATGGCCGGACTCATGATGTCCGACATAATCATCCGCGACGACAAGATGAGGGAAGACTTCGACGCGCGCGACAAGATCTGCAATTTCGTGAATCCTCTCTCGATCGAGGCCCACAAAGCCGCGTACGAAAAGTGCGGTGACTGGCTGGAGCAGTTCAAGGAATATCTTGACGGGAATTTCCGGATGGTCCAGGACTGGGTCGACAATGAACTCGACGGAGCGGAGTTCAAGATCCCGAATTCAACGTATCTCGCGTGGGTCAAGATCGGCCCGTGCCTGCCGGGGGTCGACGACCTCTGCGACTTCTTCGCGAACAAGGCCGGCGTGCTGCTCGAAGGCGGCGATTCGCTGTTCGTCGGGAACGCGGAAGGCTGGGTGCGCCTGAATCTCGCGATGCCTAAGTCGATGCTGAAGAAGGGCCTTGACCGCATGACGAAGGCGATAAACGAATACAACGCGTAGATGCGCGACTGGCGGCGGCCCTGCGCCGGGCGCCACTCTGATGCGCACGCGTAAATAACGACAGCGCAATAGATTTGACTCATGGATGCTCACCTGGAAATTCAGGGGGCATCCGTTTGTTTTCGCCCGTTCGGGCGGATCTTCACGGTCGAGGACCCATAATCGTTGAAATTATTGTTGGCCCAAACGGCTATATCAAAATGGGCAAAAAAAAATCCGGGCGCCGGCAGCGAAACAATCCGCGGCCGCGCATCGGAAACCGAAAATCACTGTCACCGGTGCCAGGATCCCGCATCAGCTGCAGAAACCTCTGTCAAAGTATATTCAAGGCGCCGCCTGTCTCGGGATCCGGAAGCATTCCCGATGCCGCTGCCGATGAACATATGTTATAATATACGATATCAATGCAAAGGAGGAATTGCCATGGAGCTTATTGACGCGATAAAGGGAAGAAAGAGCGTAAGGAAATTTTCTGACCGCGAGGTCACGGATGATGATATCAGGAAAATAGCGGACTGTGTGAGATGGGTCCCGAGCTGGAAGAATACGCAGACAGCCGGATTTATCGCTGTGCGCGGCGGCGAGAAACAGAAGATCGCTGAAGAAGCGGTGCTCGGCTTTGAATATAATACTAAGACGATCTCACGCGCCCCTGTCCTGATCGTACAGACGATGAAGAAGGGCATTTCGGGCTACGAAAAAGACGGCAGCGAGTCCACGCCTCAGGGGAGCCACTGGCAGTCGTACGACGCCGGGATAGCGGGATACGCGTTCGAGCTCGCGGCATTCGAACTCGGACTCGGCACGGTCATCATGGGGATAATAGATGAGCCGAAAGTAAAAGAGATACTGGGGCTCCCGGATGATACGGGAGTATCTGCGCTCATCGCGCTCGGATATCCTGAGGGGCCGTTCAAAGGGCCGGACAGGAAAGGCGCTGACGAGATACTCGAGATCAGATAACGTAAAGCGGGACAATAATATACGGCCGCCGCGTGAGACCGCGGCGGCCGTTTTATTATGCGTGTTTTGTTAAACGATGAGATTGAGGAGCCTTTCGACTCGTGAGTACATGCAGTCCATGAATTCCTGCGCGAGCGGGGAAAGTTCGTGGCCCGCTCTGCGCACCCAGCCGAGCTCTATATACACATCCTCATCGGCGAGATTGAAAAAGCGCAGGCCCTGCTCTCCGGGCATTGATATAGTCGGATTCACCGGCTCGAATGTGAACGCGTCGCTTCTGTGCAGGAAATCGACCAGCGCCTCGAGAGAGGGCAGCGATACCTGCCGTTTTATCATTCCTCCGCCGGCGAACAGATCCATGATCGGGGCTTCCTGGATCGCCTCTGTATAATAGGCGAACGCATAGTCGCTGAGCTCTTCGAGATGGATATCGCTGCCCTGCTTCGTGTACAGCGGATTCCTGCTGCCGAGCATGACGTAGAGTTTACGGTCTGTTATTTTTTTGTATATGAGATCGTGAGATTCTATCGCCATGCGGTATATGTTCGCGGCGTTCGACAGTGTGGCGAATATGCCGACTTCGGCTCTTCCGGAACTCACCATGTCGAATACTTCGAATGCCGTGCCCTCGAGCATTGAAAATTTGAGGGGCATGTCAGAATATCTGTTGAATACGTCCGTGAACGCGTCTTTCGCGATAGGGCTGAACATATGAGCGATATTCAGGAAGTAGTGTTCGGTGTCAGCTTTTCCCTCCATGATCAGGAGATAGTCCATTTCGTAGCATATGCTCCTGGCCTGTTCACAGACGATGCTCCCGAACGATGTCAGGATCACGCCGTTGTTAGTCCTCGTGAAGAGTTTGCCGCCGAGTTCGTTTTCGGCGGCGCGGACTGAACTGCTGAGTGTCGAATGAGAAATATACATCGAAGACGCCGCTTTGCTGATCGATCCGGCATCCGCGATAGCGATGATCTGGCGCAGCTGTTCTATCTTCATAGCAAAACTCCCTGCTTCCGTATTGCTGAAATATTTTTCTTACCGTAACACATGACCGCGTCGATGTCAAAGCAAATGAGCGCTGACGGATTTTTCGTCGGCACTTGCACGAAAACGGAGCAAACCACGATGCCCCGTGTGGTGATATATTATTAGAAAATAAATCTAATCTATTATCAACAGGGACCGGCAGAAAGCCCGGCCCCGTATGTTTCACAGAGAGGCCGCAGACCCGCTGTCGGACGGCAGAATCTCGCTGTGAGAAGGACAGGAGGCAGCCATGGCTGAGTATAAAGACCCTATCAATCTGACTAAAGACAGGGCTCTCGTTGCAAGAAGCGAGAAGGTATGTGCGCGGGCGAACCACCTTACATATTTCCCGCTGGTGGTCGATTCATACAAGGGAGCTGTTATTACAGATGTCGACGGCAACGAATATATCGATTTTCTCGCCAGCGCGTCGTCCATGAATCTCGGCGGATCTCATCCGGCGATCCTGAAGGCGTGCAGGGAACAGCTCGAGAAGGTCACACAGTATTCGGCAGTCTACACGTACAATGAGCCTAATATCAGATATGCTGAAAAACTCGCGTCTATTTATCCGGGAGGCGGACCGGCCAAGGTCTGCTACGGCAACTGCGGTTCGGACTGCAATGACGCGGCTATCAAATTCGCGAGAGGATTTACAGGCAGGACGAAAATCATCTCGTTCAACAACGCGTATCACGGGAATACATTCGGTTCATCATCGATGACTCATGTCACTCACAGGATGCACAGACATATGGGACCGTTCCTGCCGGAAATGTATTCGTTCCCGTTCTCGGACTGCGCGCACTGCATGTTCGACAAAGACAGAGAAACATGTTCAGCGGAATGTTTGAGACCTATAGAGCAGGCGTTCGCTACATCGCTCGACCCTGAAGAAGTGGCGGCAGTTATCATCGAGCCGGTCCAGGGCGACGGCGGGATCATAGCGGCGCATCCGCTGTTCCTGGAAAAACTTTATAAGCTGTGCCAGGATAACGGCATCCTGTTCATCGTTGAAGAGGTCCAGCAGGGACTTGGCAGGACAGGCAAATGGTTCTCGATAGACAATTACGGCATCGTGCCTGACGGCATCATTATGGGAAAGAGCGTCGGCGCCGGATTCCCTCTCGGGGTATTCATGGCAAGGCCGGAGATCATGGACTGCCTGCCGGAGATAGCGCACGGATTCACTCTTTCGGGCAATTCGATGTCATGCGCAGCGGGAGCCGCGGCATTCGACGTGCTGGCTGAACCGGGATTCTTCGACGAAGTGAACAGAAAAGGCCGGAAGATCAAAGACGGGTTCGCAAAACTCGCTGATAAATACGGCATCATCAGCGATATCCGCGGATGGGGCATGTCGATAGGCGTCGAGATCGTCAAAGATCTCGAAACGAAAGAGCCTGACGTAACGGGCGTAGCGAAGATGTGTTACAGAGCATTCGAAAAGGGCCTTGTAATGATATCGCTCGCGGGCAATGTTTTCAGAGTGCAGCCTCCTCTGGTAATAACCGACGAGCAGATCGACAGGGCTATGGAAATCATCGATGAAACGATGGACGAATATAAGAAAGGTGAGATCTCAGATGAAGTCCTGAGCAATGTCGCCGGCTGGTAGTATTATAGGGTGAAAAAAGTTATTGCGTTCAATATCGGACAATTCAGGAAGGAGTTGAACAGATGAATCTTCTGACGAATGAAAAATTCCAAAAATACTTCGTTCCGGGCATCGTATTCCAGTCATGCGTCATCGCAGGAGGATACGGAACAGGCAGAGAACTCGTAGAGTATTTTATGGGATACGGTCCTGTAAAGGGCACAATGGCAATGTGCATCATCACACTTGCCGTGTGGTCGGGCATTGCCGCTCTGACATACTGTTTTGCGGTATTATATCAGAAATTTACTTATAAGGAACTCATGAAAGAACTCATGGGTCCGGGATGGATACTATTCGAAATATCATATATATTCCTTGTACTGATAATCCTCGCCGTTGTTACGGCAGCCGCGGGATCTATCGTAGCGCAGCTTGTGGGCATCAGCAAATGGTTCGGCATCATAGGCATGGCGACACTCGTATTCCTGCTCGTTATCAACGGGTCGGATCTCATCGAAAAGGTGCTGTCGGTCTGGTCGTTCGTGCTGTACGGCGTATACATCCTGTTCCTGATCCTCGTATTCGTGAACTACGGAGATCAGATCGCGGCGGCGTATGCCGGCCCGCAGGGTTCCGGTCCGTGGCCGCTCGGCGGATTCCAGTACGCGTTCTATAACCTCGGCGTAATACTTGCCGTAATATACACGGTCAAGCACTGCGACACAGGAAAAGAAGCGTTCATTTCCGGACTTATTTCCGGACTCATCGGTATACTTCCGGGCGTTATCCTGTTCATAGGAATGTGCGGATTCTATCCTGAGATCATAAATGAGGAACTCCCGATAAACTACATCCTTACAAAGATGCATATGCCTTGGATGCAGTGGCTGTTCCAGATCGTTCTCTTCGGTACACTGATCGAGACAGGATCCGGCATGATCTACGCTATAACGGACAGAGTCGAGACAGCGATAAAAGTCAGAGGAGGGGAAGTCAAGAAATGGATGACCCCTGTCATGGCGCTCGTGCTGCTGGCGATAGGCTGCGGTATCGCGTCATTCGGACTTACCGCTCTCATCGCGAAGGGCTACGGCGCGATCGCGTGGATAATGTTCGCTGTATATGTAATACCTATCTGTACGGTCGGTATCTACAAGATACGGAAGAAGTATAAAGAGGCGAAAGCGCAGGGCATCACTGTATAAGGAAACGCGGCAGGCTGCACTGCAGCGCAATTCCGGACTTCACAATATGATTTGGAGAGAAAAGAGATCCTTTACCGGGATCCCTTTTCTCTTTTATTATCTTCCTGCGGCAGCGAATTATTGTACACATGGTACCAGTAATCCAGATGCTCGTTTATCGCTATCGTCGCGTTTATCATATCCTGATTTATGAGCGACCGGATCAGATATTCGAGGCTGTGATCGTTCAGCGCGAGTCTGACCGGGTCTTCTATATAATTATGCTTGTTTAAGTAGAACCACCAGCAATGCTCTTTCTCTTCTATGCCGAGGAGATATTCCGAGAGCGATCTGTTCCCGGCGATATTCCTTACTTTCCTGTGGATCGCGTCATCGCATTCGGCGTATGTGAATTCGTCGGTGATGCCCTGGCATTCATCAAGAAGCGTCGTCAGTTCTTCAGCGTGTTCATCCGTCATATGCAGGATCGCGAGTTTCGCCGCCAGGCTCTCGAGCGCTTTTCTGACCTCGAATGTCTCATTTATCTCGTCTACCCTGATCTCATTCACCGTGAATTCGTTCCTCCCTGTATGAGACAGGAAATTTTCGGACGCGAGCCGGTACAGTATATCTGCCGCGTCTGCTTCTTCGATGCCGAAAGCGGACGAAAAACTGTCAGGCGTGAAAACCTGTCCGCTGCCGTATTCCTGCCTTATTATTCTTTCCTTTATCGCAAGATAACGCTCTCTGCTTACCATCATTCTCCTCCTGATACCAGCATACTGCAAATAATATTCGCAAGTATAAAAAAGATTATATATTCTTCATGGCCGCCGCGCAAGTGCGTGAGCGCCGAAGCGGCAGAAATATCAATGCATTGATATTTCACGCGATAGACCGCGGCCGCCTGATATGATAATATGTAATAGACGGAAAATCCCGCTCAGGAGGAAGGAATGGAATCAAAGGTAAGTGAAGCGGTAGAAAGGCACGGCCACGGGCATAACTGC
>JAZAUJ010000017.1:0-10274 GCA_036342375.1 Anaerovoracaceae bacterium
CTGGAAATCCCCAGCCCTAGCCCCGGCCCTGGTGCCACGGGAGGCCCAGTTCAGCCCCCGGCCCCGGCGCCCTGGAAAACCCCAGTCCCCGCCCGCAGCCCTAGCCCTGGCCCCGGCGCCCCGGGAAGCCCCCGGCCCCGCGCCCCGCAAATCATCCCCCATCGCCCCGGCCGCACATCATCCGCCCGCCGTTTTTATTTTATTTTTTTATCCGGCGCTTGTATGATATTATATTAGACGTGAGAAGTACTTTTGATAGATGGGGGTAGTCACGTTACATGAGAAGGAAAATAGGCGACAGACGCGACGGGGTATTGCTGCGCAGGCTGGACGCCATGCATTACATCATGCCGATCATCTATCCGAACCGGTGTGATAATGAAGCGTTTATTTCGGAACGGATAGATCTTACGAATATTGAAGCATTTCTTAAGGAGAAAAACAGGGGCAGGGCGGAGCATTCGTCGACGCTTGCCGGTACGGAGCCGGATCTGTCCGTTTATCCGTATAATCTTTTCCAGCTGATCGTTACGGCGCTGCTGAAGACAGTTACACAGAGAAAGAAACTGAACAGGTTCATCGTAAACGGCAATATGTACCAGCGCAGGGAACTTACGGCCGCTTTTGTGGTGAAGAAGGCGTTTGAGGACGACGGAGAGGAAGGGCTTGCCGTGCTGCACGCGGACGGCTCGGACACGCTGGACACGATACACGAGAAGATATTCAAAACGATCACAACAACGCGCGGCGGCGGCGAGACGGGCACATCGGAGAATATGGACATCATAAACAGACTCCCGCGGTTTATCAGCAAGTCGTTCGTGAAATTCGTCACGGTGCTGGACAGGCACGGGAAAATACCGCAGAGCTTCATTGATTCCGATCCGTATTACTGCACCGCGGTCATTTCGAACCTCGGGTCCATCCGGCTGCATTCCGGGTACCATCATCTCACGAACTGGGGGACGACGTCGCTTTTCCTCGCGGTCGGCGAGCGGAAGAAGAGGCCGTTCTATGATGAAGAAGGCAATGCCGAGATGCGCGAAAGCATTGATCTCGGCATAACGATAGACGAACGGCTCGCGGACGGATATTATTACTCCGGGAGCGTGCGGCTGCTGAGGAAGCTGCTGGAAAATCCGGAGCTCCTTGAAGAACCGCTGTCGGAAAGGGTGGAAATATAAATGGAAGTAAAGACACCGTGGTATGGGCATACAGAAAATATCCCGACGCATCTTGACTATTTTGAAGGCACTATGTATGAGGCGGTCGAAATGATGGCGCGGAAATATCCGCACAAGGTCGCATTCGATTTCATGGGCCGCGCGACTACATATAAGGCGATGATAGAAAATATCAATAAATGCGCGAAGGCGCTGCGGACGATCGGCGTCAGAGAAAACGACCGCGTGACCATCGCGCTGCCGAACTGCCCGCAGGCAATATACCTGCTTTACGCGGTGAATCTTATCGGCGCTGTGGCGAATATGATACATCCGCTCTCCGCGCCGAAAGAAATAGAAGAATATCTCAATATGTCGAACAGCGTCACGGCGATAACGCTCGACCAGTTCTACGGGAAATTCGAGAGCATCCGGGCGAACACGAAGGTCGTGAACATTGTGATCGCCAGCGTGAAGGACGAGCTTTCGAGGCCGGTCCGCGCCGGCTACATGGTCACGACAGGCCGCAAGGTGAAGAAGATCCCTTCGGACGCCCCCGTTATCAGGTGGGACGCGTTCATGAGGCTGAGCAGGTTCTGCTTTTATGACTATAAAGTCGAAAGGAATTCCGATGACCCCGCGGTCATCCTCTATTCCGGAGGCACGACCGGGAAAACAAAGGGCATCATCCTGACGAATAAAAACTTCAACGCGCTCGGTCAGCAGGTGATAGCGGCGAACCCGATGTTCCGTCCGGGCGACAAGATGCTTGCAGCAATGCCGCTTTTCCACGGCTTCGGTCTCGGGGTGTGCATACACACGATGCTGTCGCAGGGCGGCCGCTGCATACTGATCCCGCGTTTTACCGCGAAAAGCTACGCGAAACAGATCGTAAAATACAAGTGCAACTTCATTGCGGGAGTGCCGACGTTATACGAAGCATTGATGCGGCTCCCTTCGATGGACGGCGCCGATCTCAGATATCTCAAGGGCGTGTTCTCAGGCGGCGATTCGCTTTCCGTGGAACTCAAGAAGAAGCTCGACATTTTCCTGTATGACCACAAAGCTCAGATACAGGTGCGAGAGGGGTACGGGACGACGGAAACGGTGACAGCCTGCTGCCTCACGCCGCCGCATATGGCGAAAGAGGGAAGTATCGGCGTGCCGTTCCCGGATACGTATATCAAGATCGTGGAGCCGGGCACGGACCGCGAGCTTCCTTACGGCGAAGAGGGCGAGATACTGCTCGCCGGGCCTACCGTCATGAAGGAGTACATGGACAACCCGGAGGAGACGGCGAAGGCGCTGCGCACTCACGATGACGGGCTCACATGGGTCTATACGGGCGATATCGGCAGGATGGATGAAGAGGGCTTCGTCTATTTCCTCGGCCGCGCGAAGCGCATGATCGTTTCATCGGGCTACAATATTTACCCCGGACAGATCGAGAACGTGCTCGACGCTCATGAAAAAGTGCAGATGAGCTGTGTCATCGGCGTGCCGGATTCATACAAGATGCAGAAGGTAAAGGCGTATGTCACGCTCGCGGGGGGCGTGAAGCCGTCAAAGAAAACGCGGGAGGAACTTTTGGAGTACTGCCGCGAACACATCGCAAAATACGCGATGCCGTATACGATAGAATTCAGGGACGATCTTCCGAAGACGCTCGTCGGGAAGGTCGATTACCGCAAACTCGAAGAAGAATGTGCCGCACAGAATGAGTAAAGAAGAAAGCGCGAGAGACGAAAGTGTGAAAAAAGCGGCGCGCCCGCGCCGCTATATCCGCGAGTTCGGGCGACCGCCGTCAGGGCCTGTGGAGGAAGCCGCGATCAGCATCGCGATGGTGCTGCTCGCGGCCGCGGTCGGTTTCGGCGCGGGAGCTGCGGTGTGGGCGCTCATGGGATGCGTGAACCTGCTGACCGACCTTGTCTGGGTCGACCTGCAGGCGAAATGCGGCGTCCCGTGGTTCCCGCCGGCGGCCTGCATTACGGGCGGCGCCCTCATAGCGCTCTGGACGAAGTTCAGCGGCGACAGGATCAGCACGCTCGAGGAAGTCCTCGCGGAAGTGAAACGCACCGGGAGATATATGCCGGACAGCTTATGGAAAAGCTTTGTGAGTTTCCTCCTGCCGCTCGTTTCGGGAGGTTCGGTCGGACCGGAGGCCGGCCTGTCGGGCTTCATCGCGGGGGCCTGCACATGGATCGGCGACAGGCTGAAGCGCGCGGGACTCAAGACGCGCGCCGTCACGGACGTTTCCATATCAGCTGTCCTCACCGCGGTATTCGGCACTCCGCTCATGGGGATAGCCGCGACAGCGGAGGAAGGCATCCCCGACGAGTCCGAATATACATTCGGCCGCAGGGCCAAGATATTGTTATACACAGTGTCCGCGCTGGGGGCGTTCGCCGGCGTCGCTCTCGTATCACAGATACCGGGGCTTGTCGGAGGACTGCCGCGGTTCGACGCGGTCCATGCGAAAGGCGCTGAGCATCTGTACGCGATACCGCTCGCGCTCGTCGGATGGGCGCTGGCAATGCTGTTCCACGTGGGCAGGAGAGTGTCCGGAAGCATTGCTGCGAAGGCGGAAAAAATCGCGGACTGGCTGCCCGTGATCTGCGGCGCTGTTCTCGGGACGATCGCGCTGTTCCTGCCGAACGTCTGCTTCGCCGGCGAAGAGCAGAGTATAGAAATAATGGGCGTGTGGAAGACGACAGGGGTCTCGATGCTCCTGCTCACGGGCGCGGTCAAGGTCCTCGTGACGCCGATGTGCGTGAGGTTCGGCTGGCGCGGCGGGAACTTTTTCCCGACGATATATGCAGGCATAAGTTTCGGCTACGGCATATCAATGCTCACAGGCTTTGATCTCGTCATGTGCGTTTTCTCCGTCACGACGTCTCTCGTCGCCGGGATGACGAGAAGGCCGCTGCTGACGCTCGCCCTGCTGCTGCTCTGCTTCCCGCTGCGGAACGTCGTGATGATAGCCGTCACGGCATTGATAGGAGCGCTCATGCCGATGCCGTCCGCCCTGGACCCCGGCCATCCGGACTGGGGCAGCATGCTGCGGCGAAAGGATTAGCGGAACCACCGCCGGCCGGGACCGGCGGATCAGGTAATAAAAAGGGGGATTCAAAATGAATGAAAAACTTGTAAGACTCATTAACGACCAGATCAATGCAGAACTGTATTCGGCGTATCTGTACCTTGACTTCTCGAATTACTATTACGAGAGAGGGCTCGACGGCTTCGCGAACTGGTACGACGTCCAGACGCAGGAGGAGATCGACCACGCGATGCTGATGAGGAAGTATCTCCACAACAACGGCGAAAAAGTCGTGTTCAGCGAGATCAGAAAGCCGGACATCAAACTTAAGAACGATCTCGATCCGCTCGAGGCCGCGCTCAAACACGAGCAGTACGTCACGTCGCTGATCAACAAACTGTATAAGGCCGCGGCGGACGAAGACGATTTCCGCACGATGCAGTTCCTCGACTGGTTCGTGAAGGAGCAGTGCGAGGAAGAGGAGAACGCGGAAGGCATGATCAGAAAATACGGGCTCTTCGGGTCGGATCCGAAAGGACTGTTCGAGTTGAATAAGGAACTGCTCGAACGGAAACATTCAGCGCCGTCGCTGAAACTCTGATCCGTGCCGGCAGAATGGATATTACAGGACCTCCGCGGGCGTGACCGCGGGGGTTTTTCTTATCAATGCGCCGCCCCGGCAGCCTGTAGAATGTGACTGAAAATTCTTAATACGGTGCTTGAAAGTAATTCTATATTTCGGCCGAAATTAACAGCATGCACGAAAAAGTCTATATAATTTTACACTCGGTTCCAAAAATGCTTCACGGGGCAAAATGTCCGTTTTTCAACGATACGCGCTATTGTTTTTTTCTATAATAGCCTTGAATAAATTGGAAAAAATGGTTTGACATTATTCCAATAATGTGTATACTTTTCATTAAAACGGGAAGATGTATCGTGCTTTTCCGTGCGGGAACGCCGAAGAGTCCCGTTTCAGGAGATGCGTTAAAGGGAGTTTAAGGGAGCTGAGATGGGTATTGTCAGGATCCGTAATATTGCTGAAAAATATGCGACTGCAGTTGTCCTGTGATGTGAAAGCATTGCGGGCGGCGCGGCCGTATTTGTGTATCTGAATCTTTTTAGTCCTGATCAGTCCTTAAAAGCGCATAACGATAAAGCAAAGATATGCATTGTGATAAGTGCGGCATGTTATGCTGCCGAAGTTTGGTTATTGTTCATCGGGGGACAATGAAATGAAAAAGAACAGAAGTCTTATCGAAAAGCTGCTGGTGGTCGTACTCGCGATACTGACCACAGTGAATTTCACGTTTCCGATATTGCCGGCGTTCGCGAGCGAGCCGCCGGCTTCGGAAAGGACTGTCGAAGAGAGCGCTGACGGCATTGATACGTCCGGATCGGCGCAGGGAGACGACCGGTCCGGCGAGGTGAGCGGAGGAAACGGCGCGACTGTCGTGACCGACGACGGCGGGACGTCAGGGCAGGCGTCCGGCCCGGGCAGCGATTCCGTAACGACCCGGATCACCATGCCCGCGCAGACATTCTCGGAGAGTACGATGAACGGAGTGCGCGTTACAGTGAAAGCGCCGGCAGGAGCGTTCCCTTCGGGGACGACGATGACGGTGACGCCGGTCAGTAAATCGAAAGCTCTCTCGATCGCGAAGAAAGGATCGGATTCACCGGCGAACGTCGTGGACGCCGTCGGGGTGGACATCACTTTCCGAGACAGTTCGGGGAACGAGATCGAACCCGCGAACGCGAAGAAGGTCTCCGTGAAGATGGTCCTGAAAAAAGACCTCAGGGGAGAGAAATTCCACGTTGTCCATAACGACAGCAGCAGGGGACCTGCAGAGATAGCGAAGGCTTCAGAATCGAGCGCGTCATTCAGGGCGGGCGACTTTTCCATTTATGTAATAGACGGCGAGGATCCGCCGAGGGCGACGTATGTTTTCCATGACGCTGACGGAAACGTCCTTCCTTATACAAAGGACGGCGTTGAGTTCGACAGGCAGATCCTGAAAGACGGCGAGACGCTCCATTCGCCGAACAACCCCGAAAAAGACGGATATATATTCAAAGGATGGACTGAGACAGAAGGATCATCCACAATAGCTCAGGTGCCGTTCGATTCTGCGAGTCCGTCAGCAACGGCGACAGAGACAGTAAATTACTATCCTGTATTCAAAGAGGCGCACTATGTCTTCTTTATGGATTCGAATGATACATCGTCCGCCAGAGTTTATTACACGAAGGAAGGCGTGAGCGGCGATGAGATCCGGACGTCTGACGTTACGATTCCGACGGATGCCAGCCACAAGCTGATGGGATGGTATTCGGATCCCGGACTCACGAACAAAGTGGATACGATAACGCTGGGCGACCAGAACGTGTATCTGTATCCCGATATCGCCGAAGGACACTGGATCGAATTCGAAACAGGCGACGGAGCGTCATACATAGAGCCGGTATTCTGTCCCGCGGATGAAAACACTGCAGCTCCGGAGGACCCGACCCGCCAGGGCTACACTTTCGCGGGCTGGTCGACTGAAGAAGACGCGGAAACGGCGGATTTTGAATTCGGTCAGAAGCTTACAGAAGACGTCACGCTGTACGCGGTGTGGGAACCTGCCCGGACGACATACACTGTCCAGTTCTGGGAGCAGTCTGTTACCGATGATAAAAATGCTGCCGATGAAGACAAGAAATATGAATATGTAAGTTCGGAAACCAGAACCGCGATAACAGGTGCGGAAGTATCGCCGTCATATGGTGACATTAACGGCGCAGGAAAAGGTTTCTACTATGATTCAACGAATTCCAAATCAGTGACAGTCAGGGGCGACGGATCGACGATACTTAATGTATATTATGACCGGGCATTGGTGACGTTCAAATTCACAAACAGCTACGGCAGACTGATCGATGATTTCACGATGAGCGGCCTTTACGGCTCGAGCTTAGCTTTCAACGGGTACTCCTGGCCGTACGAATATAACGGCAGCAAAGTGAACTGGAATGCGGCGGATAACCAAACCTATTTCCAGTGGACGCTGTTTGAACCGACGCCTCACGGGGCGCACACTGAATGGTCCGCCGACCGCAAATCCGTAGAAGAGACTTTTTGGGCAGAATATGTCGGCGGCGCCAAGTTCAGTTACTATATGCAGCATGTTAACGGACAGGGCTTTTCCGAATCGGATGAACCCGTTTCGGTTGCAACTACGAAGAAAAATGTAACAGTTTATTTCGAGAATAATTTCGCCGGATTCACCGTTAACCAATACAGGACGGGATACAGCCATGACAACATGTCTGAATGGTATGAACTTAGTGCTGACGGGACTTCAACTGCGATTATAGGTAAGTATGTGAATTATGTCGATGTATACTACACACGCAATCAGTATCATATAGACTACTCCAGCGGCGGCAGCGTCGTGCATCATTCCGATAATATCTACTATGAAGCCCCGCTCGGAGAATACGGCGAAGGCGGGAGCAATTATTATGAGCCGGATCGCCCGGACAATGTTCCGGAAGGCTCTACATTCCAGGGATGGTATAAGGATCCTCAGTGTACAAAGAAATATGACTTTGAACATTCGAAGATGCCGGCTGCAAATATCGTAGTCTACGCGAAGTGGGCGCCGCCGGAATACAAGGTGACCGTATATTCGAGGACAGAATCGTCCGAGCCCGGATACATGAAGATGATGTTCGGCTCCGACGACCATCTTACGGTGCCTTATCAGGGCCAGATAAATGAAAACGAGATGCCGAAGGTGACCACTTATGACGGCTCGGAGATTTTCACCCACACTTCCGGACCGGACCTGCCGCTTCCACAGGGCATGTCATTCATAGGATGGGCGACAAAGGACGAAAACGGCGGACTGCACATGTTCAACTTCGAGACGAAGCTCGAACATGACGTCACATTATATCCTGTGTACAGAAATCTGGGACCGTACACAGTCACTTATGATGCGAACGGAGGGACCGGCACAGTCACCGACTCTAAGAAATACGCCGCGGCGGACGAAACGTACGCAAATATCCAGAGCGCGAGGCCGATAACGCCGCCGGCGGGCAAGGTGTTCCTGTACTGGAGCACAGACCGTGACGGAACAGGCGACAGATACTATCCGGGTGAAAAGATGAAGGTGACCGGCAATGTTACGCTGTACGCTATTTACGGCGTGCTGCCTGACGTCACTCATCTTACATATGACACGAACTATCCTGCCGGCGCCGCAGGCGTGACTCACAAAACGACGAACCAGACCGTCAACGGTCACGGTGTTCTCCTGAACAACCAGGATCTCACGGTCTACACGAAGGATGAAGCCGGATTCGAAACTCCGAACGGCTACAAGTTCATCGGATGGAACACGAAGGCCGACGGCAGCGGGAAATCGTTCAAAGCCGGAGATAAGGTCGGCGTTGACGTCAGAGACGACGCGTCGAACACGCTCTACGCGCAGTGGGCGAAAAAGCCGGACAAGACGGTCTACTCGGGAACAGATACGACCAATATCGACGGCCAGCCGGTCGAGGCGGGCCAGGAACTGACGTACAAGATCCACTACAAGAACGTTACAGGCAAGAAAGCTGATATCAGGATCACAGACAAGATCCCCGCGCATACGACATTCCAGTCGGCCGACAACGGCGGCACGGAATCCGAAGGCGTGATCACATGGGACAACATCACGCTTGAGAACGAAGGCGAGATCACAGTCAGCTTCACAGTCAGAGTAAATGACGACGTGAACGGGGAAACGCTCACGAACACGGGTACAGTGACAGATGAAACGAATGATTTCAGCATTGATACGAACCCGGTAGAGAATCCGCCGTCACCGACGGAGCCGACGAAGGACGTATTCTACAGCAATGCGCCGACGACTTCGATCGACGGGCAAAGACGTCACAGCGACGATCAGGGATAAGATCCCTGCGAACAGTGAGTTCGTATCCGCGGAAGACGGAGGAACAGAGTCCGGCGGAACAGTGACGTGGACGAAGTCGGTGGCAAAGGGTGAAAGCGTAACAGTCAGCTTCAAGGTGAAGGTCAAAGCCAACGACGGAACGGTCCTTAAGAACAAGGCCGAAGTCATAGAAGGCAGCAATACTTACACGACGAATGAAGTCGAGAACCCGACGCCGACAGAGCCTGAGAAGACAGTATTCTCTGGAGATACTCAGAATAAGATCGACGGTAAGGAAGTACACAAAGACGACGTACTGCGTTACGAGATCACATACAAGAACACGACGGGCAAAGATGTCAAAGTCGACATCAGGGACAAGATACCTGCTAACAGCACATATGTCGAAGGATCGGCAGATCCCGCGACGGCTGTGACAGGCGATACTGTCGAGTGGAAAGATCTCGATGTGGCCAAAGACGGCAGCATCACAGTCAGCTTCAAGGTGAAGGTCAAAGCCAACGACGGAACGGTCCTTAAGAACAAGGCCGATGTCATCGAGGGCAACAATACTTACACGACGAACGAAGTCGAGAACCCGACGCCGACAGAACCTGAAAAGACTGTCTACACGGGGACTGAGACTACGAACATCGACGGCAAGGTCGTTCAGCCCGGACAGGTACTTACTTACAAGATCAAGTACACGAACACGACTGACAGTGCCGTTACGGCAACGATCACGGACAAGATACCTGATCACACAACGTATGTCGCGGGATCTGCCTCTGAAGGCGGAGAGTTTGACCCGACGAGCAAAACAGTCAAATGGATAAAGCAGGTCGACAAAGGCAAATCCGTCGAGGTCAGTTTCAATGTCACGGTCAATGATGACACGAACGGCGAAGTGCTTTCGAATACGGGCAAGGTGAACGACGGACATAACGACTATACGACGAACGAAGTCAAGAACCCGACGCCGACGAAACCTGAGAAGGATGTCTTCAAGTCGAGTGACACAGAGACATCGATCGACGGGAAACTCGTAAGGAAGGACGAAATCCTGCTTTACAAGATCACGTACAAGAACACTACGGGAGAAGATGTGACGGCTGTGATCACAGACGAGATCCCGGCTAA
>JAZAUJ010000018.1:0-10100 GCA_036342375.1 Anaerovoracaceae bacterium
GCCCGCGGAGTCTCCCTCTACGAGGAAGATCTCTGAAATTGCAGGGTCTTTTTCCGAGCAGTCCGCGAGTTTTCCGGGAAGCGAAAATGATTCGCTGAGGCTGTTTTTCCTCGATACGTCTCTCGCTTTTTTCGCGGCGACTCTGGCCCTTGCGGCCTGCATGCACTTTGTAATGATCGTTTTAGCCTGCTGCGGGTTTTCCTGCAGGAACGCCATGAGATTGTCGTTCGTCGTCCTTTCGACGAATCCTTTCATCTCGCTGTTTCCGAGCTTCGCCTTCGTCTGACCTTCGAACTGAGGATTCGTGAGTTTTACGGAGATGATAGCCGTGAGTCCTTCTCTCACATCATCGCCCGAAAGGGCGTCGTCCTTTTCCTTAAGGAGTCCTGTCCTTCTCGCGTAATCGTTTATCGTTCTCGTCAGAGCCGATCTGAACCCGACAAGGTGATAGCCCCCGTCAGTTGTATTTATATTATTCGCGTAAGACAGGAATGCTTCGGAATAGCCTGTCGTGTACTGCATAGCTATCTCACATTCCATGTCTCCTTCGCCGTCTTTCTGTTTGCCCTTCGCTTCGAAATAAATGATATCAGGATGTATGACATCTTTCGCTTCATTCTGGAATTTTACGAACTCGCGGAGGCCGCCTTCATATTCGAATGTTTCTTTTCTCTTTCTCTTCGGCCGCTTGTCCTCTATCGTTATCTTTATTCCTTTGTTCAGGAACGCCATTTCCCGAAGACGCGATTCGAGCGTGGAAAAATCATATTCCGTGTCATCGAAAATATCGGGGTCCGGCCAGAACGTGGTCTTCGAACCCGTGCGCCTCGCTTCTCCAACTACTGTAAGAGGAGTCACGGTTTTTCCGCGGGAATATTCCTGTTCGTATATTTTTCCGTTTCTTCTGATCTCGACTACCATCTTAGTCGAAAGAGCGTTTACGACAGACGCGCCTACGCCGTGGAGACCGCCGGATACTTTATATCCGCCGCCGCCGAATTTTCCTCCGGCGTGCAGTACTGTATGAATGACTTCTACAGCCGGTTTGTGGAGTTTTGGATGTTCGTCGACAGGCATCCCTCTTCCGTCGTCCTCTACTGTGATGGATCCGTCTTCGTTTATCGCAACTTTTATATGTTTGCAATATCCGGCGAGAGCCTCGTCGACACTGTTATCAACTATCTCATATACCAAATGGTGCAGCCCTTTTTCACCTGTCGATCCGATATACATGCCCGGACGTTTTCTGACAGGCTCGAGCCCCTCGAGCACCTGTATCTGGGCAGCATCATACTGCTGCCCGCTGCTTTTTGATGGCATTAAAAAAATCACCTCGCTGTTTCTAGTTTTACGCTGGTGATATTATATAACAAAACGGCCGATTTTACAATATTTTCGGCCGCTCAAGATGTTTTTTGTCTTTTTTTGATTTTTGTGCCGTTAAAACGTAAAATACGGCGTTTTCGAAGTACTTTTTGACCGGCAATGTTGATATGCCTTTTTACAATATATTACCAGTACTGATCCTGGACACTTTTCCTTCTCTGAACGCGCCCCTCACGACATCGGAAATATCCGTCGCCGTGATAAAGAGCTGGACGCCGCTCAGCGAACTGATGAGATAACTCTGCCTGGCCGGGTCGAGTTCTGAAAGCACATCGTCGAGAAGAAGCACCGGCGCAGTTCCTTTATCTTCTTTTATGAGTTCTATCTCAGCGAGTTTGAGAGCGAGGGCTGCTGTGCGCTGCTGTCCCTGCGATCCGAACTTGCGGACATTTATGCCGTTCACGAGAAGATCGATGTCATCTCTGTGCGGCCCGCGGGTCGTAGTCCTGTTTTTCAGATCTTCCTCCAAACTCTCATCAAAAACTTCACCCATCGCTTTTATCTGATCTGCCGTATTTTCTTCAGTTTCTATATTCGGAATGTAATTGACAGTCAGCTGTTCCGCTCCTGCCGTGATCCCGGAATGTACCTCTCCGCTTATCTTTCCGAGCTTATCAATGAATGATTTCCTGTCTTCTATTATTCTCGACCCGAATTTTATCAGGTTTTCCGTCCAGACATCGAGAAACGCGCGCTCTATATTTTCCTCTTTGAGATACGCATTTCTCTGCTGCAGCACTTTTTTATAGTTGTACAGGTTGACAAGATATGAAACTTTTATCTGACTCAGTTCGCGGTCTATGAATTCACGCCGCTTTTCCGGCTCATCCTTTACTATTCTGAGATCTTCCGGCGAGAACACCACGACGTAGATATTATCTATAAAATCGCTCGCCTTCGAGGCATTGATGCCGTTCACTCTGGCTTTTTTGTTCCCGTCTTTTGAGATCGATATTTCTATCTTCCCGTCTCCGCCGTTTTCATATTCTGTTACGACCCTGCAGAAATCGGCCTCGAAATTGACGAGGTCTCTGTCGCGGTTCGTCCTGAATGATTTTCCTACAGCTGAAAGATAGATGCTTTCAAGCAGATTCGTCTTACCCTGGGCGTTTTTTCCCGCGAAAATATTGACCTTCTCGTGAAAGTCCATTTTCGCTTCTTTGTAATTGCGGAAATTTTTCAGTTCAATGCTTTTAATATACATCAGTCTGCCGATGTGAGTCTCACAGGAAGCACGATATATTCATAAGAATCTCCCTCAAGAGGACATATGACGCACGGTTTCACCGGTTCAGTGAATTTCATTTTTATCGTATCGTCATCTATCGCCTTTAAAGCGTCCATTATATAATTTGAATTGAATCCTATTTCAATATCGTCGCCTTTATTATTTACTATTATTTCTTCTTTTACTTTTCCTTCTTCAGAACCGGACGTTATCGTAAGAAGGTTCTTTTCTATCTTCAGTCTTATCATGCGCGTCTTAACGTCGCGTGATACAAGAGACGCTCTTTCTACCGAATCGAGAAGTACATTTCTGTCCACAACTATCTCAGTCGTGCAGTCTGCCGGAAGCGCGTTTTTGTAATTCACGAACTGTCCTGCGAGGAGCGTCACTACGATTTTTGTCTTCTCCAGAAGGATGACAGCATTCTTATCCGTAAGCGTGATTATTATATCTTCGTCATTTTCAGATCCAAGCAGTATCTTGCTTATTTCATTCAGATATTTTGCGGGTATCACGAATGATTCATTCTTTTCGTGAGTCACGCGCTCACGAGCTATCGCTATCCTGAAGCCGTCTATGGTCACCATCGTGAACACGCCGTCTTCAAGCTCGAGCAGTTCCCCTACTATTATCCCTCTCGATTCATCAATGCTGGCGCAGAAGTATGTCTGTCTTACCATCTCTGCAAACATGTTTTTATCGAATGAAAGCTGCGCTCTCACGTTTTTTACTTCGCCCACATTCGGGAATTCATCGGGCGACTGCCCGGTGATCCTGAATTCCGAATTCAATGTGTTTATCTTTACTACGCCGGTATCGAGGACTTCCACATTTACTGTTTCCCTGGGGAGTTTTCCTATGATGTCGCCGAACAGCCTCGATGAAACGATGATGCTTCCCGGTTCTTCTACAACAGCGTCAACATTTTTCTCTATGGAAAAATCGAGATTCGATGCCGATAATTTTAGTTCGCCGTTGTCGGCTGTCAGAAGTATCCCTTTCAAAACAGGTATAGTCGTCTTTACAGAAACAGCTCTTGAAACGATGCTGAGAGCTCTTGCAAGTATCTGCTGTTCACAACTGAATTTCATAACGTCCTCCCTTTATTATTATTATTTTATTTTAGTAGTTGTAATAGTAGGGACTGTGGATACTGTGGAAAAAGGCATCGGCGCATTGCCGTATCTGAAAAAGTTATTCAGTTTTTCCTGTGCATAAGTCCCGTTTTACGCTGTTGATGGATTGTGAGTAATTCTCAGCTTTCGTTTATTATCTGCTGGAGTTCTTCTATCTCCGCGCGAAGTTCATCGTTATCTTCTATATCTTTCGAGATCTTTTTATAGGCGTGCATCGCTGTAGTATGATCTCTTCCGCCGAATGACTGTCCTATTTTAGGAAAACTTGAATCTGTCATTTCCTTTGAAAGATACATGGCCACCTGTCTCGGATGCGTCAGATTTCTCGTCCGCTTAGAGGAATCCATATCTTTTATAGTTATGCCGTAATATTTTGCCGTGCGCCTTTTTACTGTGTCGATAGTGATCTTGAGATCTGACGCCGAGAGATAATCTTTAAGAGTATCGCGGGCGAGCGCCAGATTTACAGGGCGGTGCAGCAATGTCGAAAAACTGATTATTCTCGTGAATGCGCCTTCGAGTTCACGCACATTATACTTTATCTTTTCGCATATGAGGTTTATCACTTCGTTCACGTTCGGAGTGAGTTCTATCCCTTCCTGTTCCGCCTTGCTCTGGAGTATGGCTACTCTCGTTTCGTAATCGGGCGGAGTTATGTCGGCGCTTATGCTCCACAGGAAACGCGATATGAGCCTGTTGTCGAGGCTCGTCAGTTTTTTTGGCGAGCGGTCCGAGCTGATGACGATCTGCTTGTTGTTATCATACAGTGTATTGAACGTATAGAAAAACTCTTCCTGCGTCCGGTCTTTTCCCTGTATGAACTGTATATCGTCCATAAGAAGGACGTCTATTGTCCTGTATTTTTTCTTGAATTCGCTCGTTGTTCCCCTGCTTATTGCGGTTATGAGTTCGTTCGTAAATATTTCGGATGAAACATAGAGAACGTTTTTGTCTCTGAAATGCTCGAGCACGTATTTTCCTATAGCGTGCATGAGATGAGTCTTCCCGAGTCCGGATCCTCCGTAAAGGAACAGAGGATTGTACTGTTTTGCCGGGGCTTTCGCGACGGCGAGCGCAGCGGAATACGCGAATTCGTTGTTTTTTCCCTGGATGAATGTATCAAAACTGAACCTCGGATTTAGGTAATATTCTTCATCGAGTCCGGTATTTGCGAATACGCTGTTATCCGGTGCCGTTTCTTCTTTCTCCGCTTTCGTCTGGTCTTTCGTCTTAATGTTTACTTTATAATCTGACTTGAACGCGATGCTGACAGCTCCTTCGAGCATCTGCAGATACCTTCTGTTTATGGTATCCATGATATAGCTGTTCTCGACTTCGATATGGAGTATCCCCTGTTTTTCGTCAAGTGATACGGGTTCGAGACCGGCGAACCATGTTTCATATGCCGTCGCGTTAAGATCGTTACGAAGCAGTTCAAGCGTATTTTCCCATTTGTCATTAAGTGCGGACATACAATTTCCCCTGTCGTTTTTGTTTAACATTTATATAATAAACAAAAAGTTATCCACAGGCAATATCAAAATTGAAAACCTGCGGATGTATTTGTTTTCAGGCTGAAAACGGGAGTGAAAACATCAACAGGCTGTATGATATTTGAAAAGCGCAGGATTCCAACGTGCGCGGAAAAAGTTATTCACAAACTGTGGATAAACTTGTGCACAACATTCACATCCACACAATATATTGTGCCGGGAAAATAATGGAGGCCGGGAAGGCTCGATATAACGGCGCCGCGACGCATTGATACGGCCTAAAATAATTGACTTATAAACATGCAGGCTATATAATAATTGAGCATGTGCGAAAGGAGGTGCGCGCGATGAAAATGACATATCAGCCTAAGAAAAGGCAGAGAAAAAAAGAGCACGGATTCAGAAAAAGAATGAAGACAAAGAACGGCAGAAACATCATTAAGAGAAGAAGAGCTAACGGAAGAAAGAGATTATCAGCATAAAGGCCGCGTGACGTGGCCTTTATTGGATTTTCAGGTGATGTTATGCTGAAAAATGAAGTGCTCCGCGGAAGCAGGAATTTCGACAATGTTTATAAGCGGGGCAGATCAAAAGGAGACAGATATGTGGTAGTCTTCTATAAAAAAAACGGCCTTCCACATAACAGACTGGGTTTTCTGGCGAGCAAAAAAGTCGGGAACGCCGTGCAGCGCAACAGGGCGCGGCGTCTCATGAAGGAAAGCGTGAGGCAGATGCAGCCGCTGGAGTTCACGGGGTACGACGTCATATTCATTGCCAGGAAATCTATAAACAACAGGAAATGCGCGGATGTGAAAAAATCTATTGAAGCCGCGATAAGAAAAACAGAAATGAAATGAAGGTGCTGAGTTGAAAAAAGTACTGATTTTCTTGATCAGGTGGTATCAGCAGTGGATATCGCCTTTGCACGGACCGACATGCCGGTTCTATCCCACCTGCTCCACGTACTGCCTCCAGGCTATAGAGAAGTACGGAGCGCTTAAAGGCGGGTTCATGGGGATCAAACGGATACTGAGATGTCATCCTTTCAATCCGGGAGGATATGATCCCGTGAAATAACGGAGGAAAATTATTAATGAATGCATTTTTGAACATACTTGCCAAGCCGATAGGATATCTGCTTACGTTTATCTACGGACTGGTCGGAAATTATGGTCTGTCTATAATCATTCTGACACTCATAGTTAAGTTTCTGATATATCCGCTTTATATCAGGCAGATAAAATCGACTACGAAGATGAGTCTTGTTCAGCCTAAGCTGCAGGCTATCCAGAACAAGTATAAAGACGATAAGGAAATGCAGAACGAAAAACTGGCGGAGCTCTACAAAGAAGAGGGCTTCAACCCAATGGGCGGGTGCCTGCCGATGCTCATCCAGATGGTCATCATATTCGGGCTCTTCGCATTGCTGCAGAATCCTCTCGCTTTTATAAAGAACAGCAATATGATATTCGCTGTTCACGAATCCTTCCTTTGGATGCCTGATCTGAGCCAGCCGGACAAATGGATACTTCCTATCCTCGCCGGCATAGCGACATATATTTCGTTCTCGATGCAGTCGAAACAGCAGATGGATACGTCGCAGGCCGGAATGGGCGGCATGATGAAGATGATGAAATACGTATTCCCTGTACTCATAGTCCTCATGGGCAGAACGTTCCCTTCAGGACTTACGATCTACTGGGCGATGTCGCAGGTCATCCAGATATTCTTCAACATGCGCATGAACAAGATCAGAGAAGAAATGCTCGCCGAGATGAAAGGCAGGAAGAATAAGGGAGGAAAAAAATAAGTATGGACTTTTCGGAAAAATGGGGAAAGAGCGTAGATGAGGCCGTCGACCTCGCGCTCGCGGACCTCAAGCTGACACGCGATGAAGTGACAGTCGAAGTCCTGGAAGAACCGTCGAAGGGATTTCTGGGGCTCGGGTCGAAGCTCGCGAAAGTCAGAGTCGAACCTGTAAAAAAAGAAGAACCTGAAGAAGCCGCGCCGTCAATGCAGGAAAGCGCCGCGCAGGAAAAGCCTGCCGGGCCTCAGGAAACGGCACAGGCGCGCGGGCATGAACATGAAAGATCCGACGGACGCAGCGGCGGAAACCGCAGGCAGAAGCAGCGCAAAAACGGAAAGAAGAAGAAACCGCAGCGCGAAAGGGTCGTATATATCAGCAGGAGGCCTGACGATCTCGAGCCCGTAGAATCATGCAGCGGAGTGGATTTTCTTAAGAAAGTAACGGAAGACATGGGCCTTTCGCTGGAATTCACCGCCGCCGCGAATGAAGAGTCGCTTTATATCGATATGAAGGGCGACGGCGTGGGAGCGGTGATAGGAAAGCGCGGACAGACGCTTGACTCGCTGCAGTATCTTACGAGCCTTGTCGTAAACAAGGATAAGCCGAAGTACACGAGAGTCGTGCTCGACGTTGAGAATTACAGGGAGAAGCGCGAAAAAACGCTCGATCAGCTCGCTGAAAGGCTTGCCGATAAAGTCGTGAGGACGGGGAGGAGCGTAAGGCTCGAACCGATGAATCCTTATGAGCGGATGATAATACACGCGACGCTCCAGAGCGATGAACGCGTAAAGACAAGAAGCGAAGGCGAAGAGCCGCACAGGCGCGTCATCATAGAACTCAACAAATAAGAACATTGCGCCCGCGCCTTCAGCGCGGGCTTTTTTTGGAACACTTTCGGAGAATCGAAATGGAAGACACTATTGCCGCGATCTCTACCGCGTTCGGAGAAGGCGGTATCGGGATAGTCAGGATGAGCGGCGAAAACGCGAAACAGATCATGGACAAAGTATTTGTCTCTGATTCTGAACCTCGGGACCGCAGGCTTACGTACGGGCATATCGTGGATCCGGATACCGGCGAAACGATCGATGAGGTGCTCGCCGTGTATATGAAAGCGCCCGACACTTATACAAAAGAGGATATCGTCGAAATAGATAACCACGGGAGCGTCGTAGCCCTCAGAAAGACACTTTCGCTCGTTCTGAGGTGCGGCGCCAGGCTCGCTGAAAAAGGCGAGTTCACAAAGCGCGCGTTCCTGAACGGAAGGATAGATCTCACTCAGGCGGAAGCCGTTATGGACGTCGTGAGCGCGAAGACGGATTCGTCGTATGATACGGCTGTCAGCCAGCTTGAGGGCAGGCTCGCGGACGAGATAAGAGATGTGAGAAAACGCCTGCTCGATCAGCTTGTCGAGATAGCTGTGAATATAGACTATCCCGATGAAGACATAGAACCGGTATTATACGGACAACTCAAAAACAGTATATCGTCAATAGGCGATGAAATAAATGTTCTCATAGATTCCTGCGATACCGGACGCATGATTAGGGACGGGATAAAGATCGCTATCTGCGGCAGGCCGAATGTCGGGAAATCCTCGCTGATGAATGCTCTGCTACGTGAATCCCGCGCTATCGTGACCGAGATCCCGGGCACTACCCGCGACACCATAGAGGAAAGCATGAGCATACGCGGGCTTCCTGTCGTGCTTACGGATACGGCCGGGATAAGGGACACGGATGACAAGATAGAGCGCATCGGGATAAGGCGCGCGAAAGAGAGCATCGAAAATGCCGATCTCGTAATTTTCGTACTTGACGCGCAGGAAGGCATCGCAGATGAGGATATTGAAATATTAGATAACACAGATGCGGAAAATGCCCTTATTTTGATCAATAAGACAGATCTGGGAAATAATATTTCCCCCGCGGAAGCGGCCGCGCTCAGGCCGGGCGCCGATATAATACTGACCTCAATGAAAGACAATACCGGCATTGATGAAGTGGAAAACAGGATAGAGGACCTCGTTTACGGCGGCGAGCTCCGCCAGAGATCCAGCCTGATAATAACGAACGCGAGACAGGAGTCGCTGCTGCGCGAGGCGGGAGAATCGCTTGAGAGCGCTCTTTCAATGGCTGAGGCCGGTGAGGCGCTCGACTTCATAGATATGGATCTGCGCCGCGCGTATGAGACTTTAGGAAAAATCATCGGTGAATCTGTAGAAGAAGACGTCTTGAACGAGGTATTTTCAAGATTTTGTTTGGGGAAATGATGAACGAAGAATATCTGATGGGAGAATATGACATTATAGTTGTCGGCGCCGGGCACGCCGGATGCGAGGCGGGTCTTGCGTGCGCGAGAATGGGCCTCAGAACGCTCATGCTTGCGATAAACCTCGAGTCTCTCGCGATGATGCCGTGCAATCCGGCTATAGGCGGTACCGGAAAGGGCCATCTTGTGAGGGAGATAGATGCTCTTGGCGGAGAAATGGGCGTCAATATAGACAAGACGTTTATCCAGAGCAGGATGCTGAATACTTCTAAGGGCCCTGCCGTACATTCTCTGAGAGCGCAGGCCGACAAGCGCGCTTATCACGTCGAAATGAAGAAAACCATTGAAAAACAGCCGCTCCTTGACCTCAAGCAGGGCGAAGCCGTCGATATTATCGTTGAAGACGGGACTGTGAAAGGCGTTCTAATGAAGACGAACGCTGTATACAGGGCGCAGGCTGTTGTTATCGCGACCGGCACATTTCTCGGAGGGAAGATCTTCATCGGTAATTCGAATTTCGAATCGGGGCCGAACGGGCTCGCGCCGTCCACGGAACTCGCGAAAAATCTCAGGAAGCACGGCCTTCCGATGCGCAGGTTCAAGACAGGGACGCCCGCAAGAGCGCTCAGTTCTTCGCTCGATTATTCAAAAATGAAGCGGCAGGACGGCGACAGCAGGATAGTACCGTTTTCATTCATGACGGACAGCCTGGAAAAAGATCAGGTCCCCTGCTGGCTCACATATACGAATGAAGAAACGCATGATATCATCAGGCGGAA
>JAZAUJ010000019.1:0-10041 GCA_036342375.1 Anaerovoracaceae bacterium
ACGTGCCTGATTTCGTAAAGAATGTTGTCATCCCGATGAACAGACAGGAAGGAGACAGCCTGCCTGTAAGCACATTCCAAGGCAGAGAAGACGGCGAATTCCCGTCGGGAACAGCTGCGTACGAAAAGAGAGGCGTCGCCGCATTCGTTCCTTCGTGGGACAAGGATAAATGTATCCAGTGCAACCAGTGCTCGTTCGTGTGCCCGCACTCCGCGGTAAGACCGTTCCTGCTCGACGAGGCGGAAGCAAAGGCCGCTCCGGAAGGTTTCGAAACGGTCGACGCGAAGGGCAAGGGCCTCGAAGGTCTGAAGTTCAGGATCCAGGTCAGCGTACTCGACTGCCTCGGCTGCTCGAGCTGCTCGAACGTCTGCCCGGTGGACGCTCTTCCGATGAAGCCGCTCGGCGAGGAAGAGGACCAGGCTCCGAACTGGGATTATGCGATGACGGTCTCGGAGAAATCCGACAGGATGGACAAGAACTCCGTCAAGGGCAGCCAGTTCTGCATGCCGTACTTCGAATTCTCAGGCGCATGCGCAGGCTTCGGCGAGACGCCTTACATCAAGGTCATCACTCAGCTCTACGGCGACAGGATGATGATAGCGAACGCGACAGGATGCTCGTCCATCTGGGGAGCTTCCGCGCCTTCAATGCCTTACTGCAAGGATAAGAACGGAAGAGGTCCGTCATGGGCGAACTCGCTGTTCGAAGATAACGCGGAATACGGCCTCGGCATGGCGACAGGCGTTAAGCAGGCGAGAAACCTCGTCAGATCGAATGTCGAAGCGCTCCTCGAAGTAACGGAAGACAAGAATGTCAGAGACGCTGCGAAGGCGTGGCTCGACGGTTTCGATGAGGGCGAAGGCACAAGAGACAGAGCGGAGAAATTCGCTGAAGCTCTGAAAGCATCAAATCCTGAAGGCAAGGCGCGCACTCTTACGAGAGAGATCCTCAAGAGAGAGGATATGCTCGCGAAGAAGTCGCTCTGGTGTCTCGGCGGCGACGGCTGGTCGTACGATATAGGTTACGGCGGGCTCGACCACGCGCTCGCTTCGGGCGAAGACATAAACGTCCTCGTATTCGATACGGAAGTTTATTCGAACACGGGCGGCCAGTCCTCGAAGGCTACTCCTACGGGAGCTGTCGCGCAGTTCGCGGCTGCCGGCAAGAGGACAAAGAAGAAGGACCTCGGCATGATGGCCATGAGCTACGGCTATGTATATGTCGCTCAGGTAGCGATAGGCGCTGACAAGAACCAGTTCCTGAAGGCCGTAAGAGAAGCTGAGAGCTATCACGGCCCGTCGCTGATAATCTGCTACGCTCCGTGCATAAACCACGGTCTGAAGCAGGGCATGGGCAAGTCCATCGAGAACGAAGGCGACGCCGTCAAGTGCGGATACTGGCAGATCTACAGGTACAATCCTGTTGACAAGTCATTCTCGCTCGACTGCAAGGAGCCTGAGAGAGACAAGTTCCGCGACTTCATGATGGGTCAGGTAAGGTACAGCTCGCTCGTCAAGGCATTCCCGGATATCGCGGAAGAGCTCTTCGTCAAGACAGAGGAAGAAGCTATGGAGAGATATCAGAAGTATGCAGAGCTTGCTTCCAAATAAGATATAGTATCCCCAAAAGGGAAAACTACATGGGGAGGACTGCTTTCGGGCGGCCCTCCTCTTTAATTGTACAGTCGTGTCTTTTATGGTAAAATAAATGCTCGGGAGAATGAAAAATGCATGAACTGCCTATTACAGAACACATAGTGAAAATGGCTGAAACGCACTGCCGTGAGAACGGCGGCAGCCGCGTGCTGAAAATAAATCTCGTGTGCGGGGATTACTCGGGATTCGTGCCCGAATCTATACACATGTATTTCGACATCATCACGGAAGGCACGATGTGCGAGGGCGCGGACATCGATATCAGGCGCGTGAAGCCGAAGCTGAAATGCCCGAACTGCGGGACGCTGTTCGAACGCGAGCTGTTTTCGTTCGCATGCCCGAAATGCGGCACAGACGGAGAGCCGACAGAAATAGGCAAGGAATTTTACATTGAATCGATAGAAGTGGAATAGGTGCGTGTGATATTACGGAGGAAGCGATATGCATGATGTTATGAAGATAGATGTGATGGAAGGCATCCTCGACGAAAACGACAGCATTGCTGAGAACGTCAGGAACGATCTCGGCGGGAAGGGCGTGCTCGTCGTGAACGAGATGGGAGCGCCGGGCGTCGGCAAGACGACATCTATCAAGAATATAGTAAAACGGATGAACGGCGTCACGCCGTACGTCATCGAGGGCGACATCGAAGCGGATTTCGACACCGTCGAACTCAATAAACTCGGCATACAGACACTGCAGATAAACACGTACGGGTCGTGCCATCTTGACGCTCCTATGATAGAGCATACGGTTAGGAAGATGGATTTCGCGGAAAAGGGGATCCTGTTCATCGAAAACATCGGGAATCTCGTCTGCCCGGCGGAATTCACGATCGGCGAACATGTCATGATGCTGATCTCGACCGTAACGGAAGGCAGCGACAAGCCGTACAAATATCCTCTCGCGTTCGAGAAGGCGGACATCATCCTGCTCAATAAGGTCGACCTCGTCCCGTATCTCGATTTCGACGAGGAATTCTTCATGCGCGGCGTGAGGCAGCTCAATCCGGACGTGCCTGTGTTCAGGGTGTCCGGACGCACGGGCGAAGGATTCGACGATGTCGCGAGATGGTTCGAGAGGCGCGCAGGGGAACTGTAAATGAAGAAAGCTGTTACCGAGAAAATAACGCTCTGGGGCATTGTGCAGGGCGTGGGATTCAGGCCGTTCGTGGCGAAGACCGCGGACAGGCTCGGCATGCGCGGGACCGTACTGAACAAGGGCGGGCTCGTTGAGATCATCGTAACGGACACAAAAGAACGCATAGACACATTCATTGATGAGATAAAAACGAAAAAGCCGGCCCCGTCCGAGATCGTGCATATCAAGCGCGAGAAGCTCGACTATGTCGAATACGACAGTTTCACGATAAAGAAGAGCGACAGCGGAGGGCGCGAGGTCGTGATGATACCGGCCGACATAGCCGTCTGCCCTGACTGCCTTGCCGAGATGTATGACAGATCCGACCGCAGATATATGCACCCGTTTATCAGCTGCATGGTGTGCGGGCCGAGATATACCATCATCGACAGGATCCCGTACGACAGGGACAATACGTCGATGATAGATTTTCCTATGTGTGACAGCTGCAATGCGGAGTATACCGCTCTCGAGGACCGCCGCTACCACGCGCAGACTATTTCGTGTCATGACTGCGGGCCGCAGTTCGAATTCAAGCTCAACACGGCCGAGGACTCAACAAAAGGACCGATGGAAAAAGCCGCCGCATTGATAAAAGAGGGGCGCGTCATCGCGTTCAAGAGCGTCGGCGGATATAACCTCATAGCGAATCCGTTCAACAGCGACGAGGTGAGCGATCTCCGCGAGATAAAAGACAGATGGGAGAAGCCGTTCGCCATCATGTTCAGGAGCGTTGAGCAGATAAGAGAATACTGCTATATGGACGAAGTGGAGGAGAGCCTTATCACGTCGTCCGCGAGGCCCATAGTCCTTCTCGAACGGAAGCCGATAGAGGACCTTCTCGATATGAAGCCCAGGAATTACGACGAGCTCGCGAAGAGCAGCCATATCGGCGCATTTCTGCCGAGCATGGGCGGGCAGTATATGATGCTCGATTATTTCGGCGGGCCGCTCATCGTGACGAGCGCGAATTCGTCGGGCATGCCGATAATCCGTACTGAGGAAGAGATGTTCGAGTTCATGGAGGACAGGCCCCAGATCGCGGAGGCGTTTTACAACGAAAGGGATATACGCGTTACAGTGGACGATTCTGTCGTCCGCGTCATAGACGGGCAGCCGCAGATGATACGGCGCTCGAAGGGATACGTCCCTGTGCCGCTTTATATGGAAGGCGCCGGCGGCGGAGGAGAGATACTGGCGTGCGGAGCGCAGCTCAAGAACTCGTTCTGCCTGAGCAAGGGGGCGTTCGCGTATGCGAGCCAGTATTTCGGCGACATGGATACGGTGGAGTCCCAGCGGATATACGAGGAAAACGTACCGCGGCTCGCAGGACTGCTCCGCGTTGATCCACAGCTCGTAGTCTGCGACATGCATCCGCTGTACTATACGACGAAATACGCCGCTGAATACGCCGGGGAGCACGGACTGCCCCTTATGAAGGTGCAGCACCACCACGCTCACGTAGCGTCCGTCATGGCGGAACACGGCCTTGAGGGGCCTGTTATAGGCGTCAGCTTCGACGGGACCGGATACGGTCCGGACGGCTGCATCTGGGGCGGGGAATTCCTCATCTGCGAGCGTTCGCGGATGAAACGCGCCGCGCATCTGAAATACGTGAAGATGATCGGCGGCGACGAGTCGATGAAAGAAGGCTGGAAATCCGCGCTCAGCTATATGTATGCCTATGAGCACGGGTACCTGGACCGGGGGCGCGAAGACGAGATCGCGCTCGACATATCGGACATTGTGGAGTACGCCATTGACGGCGACATGATAGACCGCGAGGAGAACGAAACCGTCTTCGCGGCGATAGAGAATGATATAAATACAGTGGAGAGTTCGAGCATGGGCAGGCTGTTCGATGCTGTCTCATCAATGCTCGGCATCTGCGATTATAACGAATATGAAGGCGAATGCGCCATGCTGCTCGAGGACGCGGCTGCGGAGGCAGAGAAGCATCCGGGCCGGAGCGACGCGGGCGATCTCGCGCTGTCATTCCATGACAGGGTCGCGAAAATGATCTGCAGGCGCTGCCTGAGGATATGGGAGGACTGCGGCGTGAAGCAGGTAGTACTCACGGGCGGTACGTTCCAGAACAGGATACTTATGGACAGGACGCTCTCATACCTCCGTGAGGAAGGCTTCGATGTGTTCTATAACGTTTCAGTGAGCCCGAACGACGGAGGCATAGCGCTTGGTCAGACATATGTGGCCGCGATGGCCGCGGCCGAAAAGAAAGAAGGAAACAGATAATGTGCGTAGCTATTCCGGGGAAAATAATCTCAAAAGACGGTACTCACGCGAAAGCTGATTTCAGCGGGAATATCGTGGACGTAAATACCGGCATCATCGACGCTGAGGTCGGCGATTATGTTCTCGTGCACGCGGGGGTCGCGCTCGAGGTCATGGACAAGGACCGCGCAGAAGAACTCATTGACCTTTTCCGCGAGATAGACGAGATCGAAAGGGAAAGCTGATGGATATAAAGGATGTCATCGATTATCTGAAGGCTTACGACGGTCCCGAACTGCGGTTCATGGAGGTATGCGGCTCTCATACGGCCGCTATCTTCAAAAACGGGATACGGAGCCTCATATCACCGAAAATAAAACTCATATCCGGGCCCGGCTGCCCTGTATGCGTCACTCCGACGGCGTTCATAGATAAGTGCGCGGAGTACGCTGAACGGGATGATGCCGAGCTTCTGACATACGGCGATATGATAAAAGTCCCGGGAACGCGCGGGAGCCTGGCCGACCTCAAAGGCGAAGGCGCTCATGTCCACATGATGTACAGCGCGTTCGAGGCCGTTGAAAAAGCGCGGAAGGAGCCTGAAAAAACATTTGCCGTGGCGGCTGTCGGATTCGAGACGACAGCGCCGGCGTACGCGCTCATGATCGAGGAGGCCGCGCGTCAGGGCATAGAGAATATAAAAGTCATAACCGCATTGAAGCTGATCGTACCGGCTATAGAATGGATATGCGAGTCGCAGCCCGCGATAGACGGATTTATCCTGCCCGGACATGTGAGCACGATAATCGGATGCGGGCCGTATGAAGGCATTGCTGAGAAATATCACAAGCCGATGGTCGTGAGCGGATTCGAGGCGGAGCATATCCTTGCTGTCATCTTCGAGCTCGTGCGCCAGTGCGAGCGCGGGGAGGCGAAGGTCGTGAATCTATACAGGAACGCTGTCCGGGACGAAGGCAATGTGAAGGCGCAGCAGCTTATGGCGAAGTGCTTTGAAACGGGCACGGCAGTCTGGAGAGGTCTCGGCGCGATAGAGGATTCGGGGCTTTATCTCACGGGAGAGTACGCGAAGTATGACGCGGGATCCCGCGGGCTCGTAAAGGATATGGAACTGCCCGAAGGATGTTCCTGCAGCAGCGTCATCACCGGGAAGCTCAGCCCGGACGAATGCCCGATGTTCGGGACGAAGTGCACGCCGCTCGAACCGTACGGACCGTGCATGGTGTCCGCGGAAGGCGCGTGCGGCATCTGGTTCAGGAACCGCTAACGCGGAGCGCAGGCATAAACGGAGGTAAACATGAAGATCACTATGGCCCACGGGGCCGGAGGAAAAACGTCGCATGAGCTGATGGGAAGCATATTCGGGAAATATTTCTCGAATGATGTCCTCGATGAGCTCGAAGACGCGGCGGTGCTTGATATAGAAGGCAGGATAGCGTACAGCACGGATACGTTTGTCGTGACGCCTGTAGAATTCAGAGGCGGGAATATAGGAAAACTCGCCGTGGTCGGGACATGCAACGACCTGCTCATGATGGGCGCCGAGCCGATGTATCTTACATGCGGCTTCGTCCTTGAAGAAGGACTGGACACGGATCTGCTCGACCGCATTGCCGCCGCAATGGCGGCGCAGGCCGAGGAGGCCGGCGTGAGGATCGTCGCAGGAGATACAAAGGTGATAGAAGGAAGCGGCGGGCTGTTCATAAATACGTCCGGCATAGGCGTGATACCGGAAGGCCGCGACGTAAGAGCGGCGAACTGCAGGCCTGGCGACAAGATCATCCTGTCCGGCGATCTCGGCGACCATCACGCGTGCATACTGAGCGCCCGGATGGGGATAGAGAACGATATCAGCAGCGACTGCGCGTGTCTGCGGGACATTACGGAAGCGCTGTTCGGCGCCGGGATAAATGTGCGCGCTATGAGAGACGTGACGCGCGGCGGGCTCGGGACGGTACTCAATGAACTGTGCGAGACGTCCGGCTGCAGGTTCGACATAGAAGAGGAAGCTGTCTCGGTCAATGAAGAGGTAAGGGGATTCTGCGGCATACTCGGTCTTGACCCGCTTTATATGGGGAACGAGGGGAAACTTGTCGCGGTCGTTCCGGCCGGCGAGGCGGACAGAGCGCTCGAAGTCATGCGCGGCACGGAGCACGGCGCGAACGCCGCTGTCATAGGCGAAGTTTCCGAAGGAAGCGGGACATATCTCACGACGAAACTCGGCGCCAGCAGGGTGCTGGACATGCTGTACGGCGAGGGACTCCCGAGGATATGCTGATATTGATTTTACATTGATGCAATGGTATAATTCCTATTGTAGAAATGTATAATTGTATACAAAATAAGCGAAATACAACTGCACATGTGCGGACTGTTGCGGCAGGAGGGATCGGATATGGCAGAAAACAAACACTATATGACATCGGATCGTGATATTCACGAAAGCAGCTATTTCAGCAAGATGGCAAACAGCATACAGCAGGAAGACATCATCGATGAGTCGCTGTATAAGAAATATAACGTAAAGCGCGGGCTCAGGAACGCGAACGGAACGGGCGTGCTCGTCGGTCTTACGAGGATCGGCGATGTCCACGGATATGACAAGGGACCGGACGGCGAAAAGATCCCGGTCCGCGGTGAACTGAGATACAGAGGATATGAGGTCCAGGACCTCGTCGGACACTATATCAAAGAGGAGAGATTCGGGTTTGAAGAGATAACGTATCTCCTCATGTTCGGCGAACTCCCGACAGCGGAGCAGCTGGCGGAGTTTGAGAAGATGATAGGCGAAAGGCGCGAACTGCCGGAAGGTTTTTCCCGGAACATGATCATGACGGCGCCATCGAGCAGCGTAATGAATAAGATCATGAGATCGGTGCTCGCTCTTTATTCGTACGACGACGATCCGGACAGCATCGAGCCGGAAAATGTCATCCGGCAGGAGATGAATATCATAGGGTACTTCCCGTCGATCATCGCATACTCCTATCAGGCGAAGCAGATGTTCTTCAATAACGAGAGCATGTACCTGCATCCTCCTGTCGCGGAACTCGGGACGGCCGAGAATGTGCTGAGGATGCTGAGACCTACGGGGGATTTCGATCCGTTCGAGGCGCGCGTGCTCGACCTGACACTGATACTGCAGGCGGAACACGGCGGAGGGAATAACTCGGCGTTCACGACGTATCTGCTGTCTTCATCCGCGACGGACACATATTCCGTACTTGCCGCGGCTATCGGGTCTCTTAAGGGACCGCGTCACGGCGGCGCGAATATCAAGGTCATAGAGATGATCGAAGACCTCAAGAAGAACGTCCACGATATCACGAACAGGCAGGAAGTCGACAGGTATCTGATGAAGGTCCTGAACAAGGAAGCGAACGACAGATCGGGCCTCATCTACGGTATCGGACACGCCGTATATACATTATCCGACCCGAGAGCGGAGATCCTGAAGAGCATGGCGCAGAGGCTCGCCGTTATGAACAACAAAGAAGACGATTATCAGCTCTGCGAATATATCGCGGAGAGGGGCCCGGAACTGTTCAGACAGCACACGGGCATAGATCAGCCGATGTGCGCTAATGTAGACCTTTATTCCGGTCTCGTCTACGAGGCGCTGAATATACCGAAGGAGATGTGCACTCCGCTGTTCGCGCTGGCGAGACTGTCCGGGTGGTGCGCGCACAGGCTCGAGGAGATCATCACGGGCCGCAAGCTCATCAGGCCTTCATACAGAGGCGTGCAGCCGCCGCGCGATTATGTGCCGCTCGACCGGAGGACGGGCGAGAGGCCGAAGAGGGAACTCGCGAACTCGAACATAAACAAGCCGGCGAAGAGATAAGAAAGACAGATCGCAGACGGGCGTCCGCATCAATGCGGATGCCCTGTTTTTTTGCGAACAGATGTTCATAATTCTGTGTACTTTACTCCGTCCGTGTGCTATAATCTAACCGTTATGGAGTTCAAGATACATGCTGATTTCAGGCCTACAGGGGACCAGCCCCGGGCGATAGACAAGATCGTTTCCGGGCTGGAAAGCGGGAAAAAATATCAGACACTGATGGGAGTCACCGGGAGCGGGAAAACGTTCACGATGGCGAATATCATCGAGCGCGTGCAGAGGCCGACGCTCGTCATTTCGCATAATAAAACGCTCGCCGCGCAGCTCTACGGGGAATTCAGAGAATTCTTCCCGGAGAACGCGGTCGAGTATTTTGTTTCGTATTACGACTATTATCAGCCTGAGGCTTATGTCGCTTCGACGGATACATATATCGAAAAAGATTCCGATGTGAATGATGAGATAGACAAGCTCAGGCACTCGGCGACGGCGGCGCTGAATGAGCGGCGCGATGTTATAGTTGTCGCATCTGTGTCGTGCATATACGGACTCGGCTCTCCGGTAGACTACGAGAATCAGGTGCTGTCGCTCAGGCCAGGCATGGAAAAAGACAGGACGGATATACTGAGGCGGCTCGTCGACATCAGATACGACAGGAATGACCTTGCGTTCGAACGCGGCACGTTCAGAGCGCGCGGCGACACGATCGATATATTCCCGGCCGGCGAAGAGCATGCGGTGAGGATAGAGCTGTTCGGCGACGAAGTCGAGAGCATAAAGGAATTCGACCCGGTAACGGGCGAGATAATAGGAAAGCGAAGCCATGTCGCGGTATTCCCGGCGTCTCATTATGTAACGTCGCCGGAAAAGCTCAGCAGGGCGCTCGTCACGATCGAACAGGAACTTGAAGAAAGGATAAAATGGTTCACGGAGCGCGGGAAACTGCTCGAGGCCCAGCGGATAGAGCAGCGGACGAGATACGATCTTGAGATGCTGCGCGAGATCGGGCGGTGCAAGGGCATTGAGAACTATACCCGTCACCTGAACAATCTTCCGCCCGGGGCGCAGCCGTACACGCTCATAGATTATTTCCCGGACGACTTCCTTATTATCATGGATGAGTCGCACGCGATGATACCGCAGCTGCGCGCC
>JAZAUJ010000020.1:0-10029 GCA_036342375.1 Anaerovoracaceae bacterium
CCTGGAAGTCGCGAGGGAAAACGACATTTATATCCCGACGCTTTGCTACGATGAAAGAACGACCATCTACGGCGCCTGCGGAATCTGCGTCGTGGAAGTAGAAGGAAATCCGAAACTCGTCAAGGCCTGCGCGACGGAGATCGCTCCGGGCATGGTCGTCATGACGAGGACAAAAAGAGTCATTGAGTCCAGGAAGACGAACCTCGAGCTGCTCGTCTCGAACCACAACGGCGACTGTAAGGGCCCGTGCTCTGTGAACTGTCCGGCGCATACGGACTGCCAGGGCTATGTGGGACTTATTGCGAACGGCGAATATGAGAAGGCTTATGAGCTGATAAAGGACAAGATCCCTCTGCCGGCTTCCATAGGACGCGTATGCCCGCATCCGTGCGAGGACGAGTGCAGGAGAAGCCTCGTGGACGATCCTATCAGCATCATGGCGCTCAAGAGATTCGCGGCTGACAGAGCATTGATGCAGCCCGAACAGTATCTTCCGGAGATAGACGAGCCTACGGGCAAGTCGGTAGCCATCATAGGCGGAGGCCCGATGGGTCTTTCGGCTGCGTATTTCCTCCGTCAGAAGGGACACGACGTTACTATATACGAATCAATGCCCAAGCTCGGCGGCATGCTGCGCTACGGCATCCCTGAGTACAGACTCCCGAAGGAAGTGCTCGACAGCGAAATAGAGATCATCAGCGAGATGGGCGTCGACATGATACCGAACACGAAGGTCGGCGAAGATATCTCGTTCGAGGATATCAGAAGCAAGTACGACGCGGTGCTGCTCGGCATCGGCGCGTGGGTATCGACGGGCGTACGCTGCCCGGGCGAAGACGCTGACGGCGTCATCGGAGGCATAGATTTCCTGCGCAAGGTCGTAAGGAACGAACCTATAGACTTCGGCGAGAAGGTCGCGATCGTCGGCGGCGGAAACACAGCGATGGACGCATGCCGTACGGCCGTAAGACTCGGCGCGAAGGAAGTCTACAATATATACAGAAGAACGAAGGCCGAAATGCCTGCCGACATGCTTGAAATAGAAGAAGCGGAAGAGGAAGGCGTAGTATTCAAGAACCTCAGGAACCCGAAGGAGATCCTGAAGGACGAGAACGGCCACGTAAAGCAGGTCGTGCTGCAGGTCATGGAGCTCGGCGAGCCTGACGCTTCGGGGCGCCGCCGTCCTGTACCGGTAGAAGGCGAGACGTAGACGATCGATATCGATACGATGATCCTCGCTATCGGGCAGGCCGTAGACGCAAGCGCGTTCGACGTAGAGAAGACGAAGAAGAACGCTATCGCGTATGATACAGAGACGTTCATGACGAGCATGCCGGGCGTATTCGCCGGCGGCGACTGCGGAAACGACAAGATCTCGATCGCGATAGAATCCATAGCGGACGCGAAGAAAGTATCGGGAGTCATCGATTCCTATCTGAACGGCGAAGTCATCAAGTACGAGACGCCTTACGTCGTTGAGCGTACAGATGTAACGGAAAAGACGTTCGAGGACAGAGAAAGACTGTGCCGCGAGAAGGCGGATCAGCTGAACGCCGCCCAGAGGAAAGACAACTTCTCAGAGGTCGTCTACGACGGGCTCACTGAAGAGCAGGCCGTTCGCGAAGCGAACAGATGCCTCGAGTGCGGATGTCACGACTACTTCGAATGCAAGCTGATAGAGCTTTCGAGGATGTACGATGTGGAACCTGAGCGTTTCGCGGGCGAGAAGAACCTCGTCGAATTCGAGGACGATCACCCGTTCATCGTAAGGGATCCGAACAAGTGCATCCTGTGCGGACGCTGCGTGAGAGTCTGCGACGAAGTCATGGGCGTCGGCGCGCTCGGGCTCGTACACAGAGGATTCGATACAGTCGTTAAGCCTACGCTCGAGAAGCCGCTCGCGGAATCCGGCTGCGAATCGTGCGGCCAGTGCGTGACGTGCTGCCCGACGGGCGCTCTCCAGGAAAGACTTTCTATAAAGAAAGAAGTGCCTGTAGATACGGATCACACGATCACGACATGCGCGAACTGCTCTGTCGGCTGCACGCTCGATGTCGAGTCGTACGGACACATGCTTTACAAGGCTGTGCCTGACACAGAAGGCGTCGTGAATGCCGGCATCTGCTGCGGAAAGGGCAAGTGGGGATTCGACGCCGCCGTAAAGGAGGACAAACTCGAATCGCCTCTCATCAGAGACGGAAAGGAACTCGTTCCTACGGATTATCACAACGCTCTCGTAAGGATGGCGAAGGGCCTCGAATTCACAAAGGTAAGGAACGGAGAAGGATCCATAGCTGTCTCGATCTCAGACAGATATACTAACGAAGAAGCGTACGCGATCAAGAAATTCGCGGACGCGATAGGCGCGAAGACGTTCACATTCAACAGAAGAAAGAGCGGAGTGGCTGAAGTGCTCGGACTCGAGCGCGAAGCATCGCCGAACACGATAGACGAACTGCTTTCGACGAACGTGATCATCGTTCCGGGATTCATCAAGAACAGGAATCCTGTCATCTGGAACAAGATCAAGCAGGCCGCGGAAGCGGGCGCAGACGTCTATGTCATCAATGCGGGCGAAGCGGCAGACAGCTGGGCGTTCGCGGATGTCATCGAGGCGGAAGATAGCACGGCCGTGCTCAAGTGCATTGCCAAAGCTCTCATCGAGGCGGGATGCGAAAGCGACGCCGAAGGATTCGCCGAGTTCAGGAAATCGCTTGACGGCGTGAAGACGGACGAGCAGTGCGCTGAACTCGCAAAGGCGTACGCCGAAGCGAAGAAGGCAATGATCGTTTATCAGCAGAATGTCCTTTCGGAAGAAGCGGCGATGCTGATAGCCGAGATAGCGGCGCTTTCCGGCCATATCGGAAAGCCGCGCGACGGCATACTCGAAGTCAAGCCGAAGAACAACTCGCAGGGTCTCGTGGATCTCGGCATCACGGACGGAGCGGAAGCGCTCGACGGCGTGAAGGGCCTGATCGTATTCGGAGAAGATCCGGACGGAGCTGACCTTTCGGGACTCGAATTCCTCGGTGTAGTAGATATATACCTTACGGAAACGGCGAAGAAAGCTGATGTCGTCATTCCTGGCACAGGAGCTGAATCAGCGCTCGGAACGTTCACGAACACAGAGCGCAGGATGATGCAGGTCGTTCCTTCGATAGACGAAGGCGACGCGCTCCTCAACTGGGAGATCGCTGCTGAACTCGCGCACATTTTCGAAGAGGAATTCCCGTATGTCGAGGAACTCGATATTTCGGACGAAATGAACAGCACGACGCCGCTCTACAGAGACGCCGTGATGGACGAAGTACTCGGCGGAGTGCCCGTGCCGGGCGAGGTGAAGTTCAGAGCAGCGGGAGACGCGAAGCTCATAGACGAACTCGCGTGCACAGACGCTCTTATGAACAGAGTGGCTGCGGCTATACCGACGCCGGCAAAATTCACAGAATAATATTCGGAGGGCCTTGATGGCAAAAGGGCAGATCACAAAGAATCAGATCATGGAGGTTTTCATGGATCTCATGGAAGAAAAACCCTTCAATGAGATCACGATCTCAGATATTACTGAAAGATGCAACCTGAACAGGCTGACTTTCTACTATCACTTTCAGGATAAGTATGATCTGCTGAACCAGACTATCGATCTGATGATCATGTATCCGTTCATGAAAGATCTGACGTTCGAGAACTGGCCCGATCATCTCTGCTACGCTCTTGAGACGATCAAGGCCCATAAGAAATACTGCATGAACGCGTTCTCCAGTGACAACGGAGAGTTCATGGAACATATCGGCGCGATCATCAGCCAGCTGTTCACTGATCTGTTCGAGGAAATGCCGAATGTAAGCAGGACGGACACGGAAAACAAAACGTTTCTCGCCGACTTCCTGTCATACGGCATCGTGGGCACGGTGAATCATTGGATGAGGACCGGGATGAAGGGAGAACCGCGCGAGATCGTAAGAAAACTCGAGCGGATGACAGAAGAATACAAGCGCATAGCCGTTGAAAGCTACATAACGCTGGCGTTTTCCGATATACCGGAGGATGACGGCGGGGCCGGCGGCAGCGACATCGCCGATAATTAAACAATCAGGAACAATTGTTTATGTTTTTTCAGAAATGCAGATGTTATACTCTCTTACAGGGTATAAATCTGCATTTTTGTATTGTTCAAGAAATAATGAGGTGATTCAAAGTGAGTGTATTAAACACAATCAAAAAAGAAGGATTACTGAAGGCCTATGACTATCTCGACAAGGATCCTGAAAAGAACCTTCCGAATATCATGGACTGGGTAGACAAATATTCGATGGGCATGTTCAAATCGCAGCGCCAGCTCATAAACGACGTACTGGCCGATCCCGACAGCCCGTGGTACAAGCTGCTTATCAGTCTCTGGGACAATGTAGACAGCGGAGTCAGGAAGACGCTCTTCACGAACTTCGTCATCAACGCCGGCGTCCTCGGCATGCAGCGCCAGAACGAGATCCGCGAGAAGGAAAACTGCAACGTTCCATGGGCGATCCTTATCGACCCGACGTCGGCCTGCAACCTTCACTGCACGGGATGCTGGGCTGCCGAATACGGCAACAAACTGAACCTGACATTCGACGAGCTCGATGACATCATCCAGCAGGGCAAGGACATGGGTACATATATGTACATCTACACGGGCGGCGAGCCTCTCGTGAGAAAAGACGATATCATCAAGCTCTGCGAGAAGCACAATGACTGCGCATTCCTCGCATTCACGAACGCGACTCTCATCGACGAGGACTTCGCGAATGAGATGCTGAGAGTTCAGAATTTCGTGCCCGCCATCAGCGTCGAGGGCTTCGAGGAAGCTACAGACTTCAGAAGAGGCGAAGGCACATACAAGAAGATCAGAGCTGCTATGGAACTCCTGAGAGAGAAGAAGCTCCCGTTCGGCGTATCGTGCTGCTACACGAGCAAGAACGCTTACGAGATCGGAAGCGAAGAGTATATCGACTCGCTGATCGAGTGGGGCGCGCTCTTCTGCTGGATCTTCACATATATGCCTATCGGCGGCAAAGCCGTGACCGATCTTATCGCTACGGCCGAGCAGAGAGAATATATGTACAGACAGGTCAGGAAGTTCAGAGAGAGCAAGCCTATATTCACTATGGACTTCTGGAATGACGGAGAATATGTAAACGGCTGCATCGCAGGCGGAAGATATTATCTCCACATAAATGCAAACGGCGACATCGAGCCCTGCGCGTTCGTGCACTTCTCTGATTCGAACATCAGAGACACGACTCTGCTCGAGGCATACAAGAGACCGCTGTTCATGGGCTATCACGACCATCAGCCGTTCAACGAGAACTATATGCAGCCGTGCCCGGTGCTCGACAATCCTGACGCAATAGTCGAGATCGTAAACGGATGCGACTGCAAGTCGACTGACCTCGAAGAGCCGGAAGACGTGGAAACGCTCACGAGCAAGACGAGAGAAGCGGCGAAGAACTGGGAACCTGTCGCGGACAGGATCTGGAACACGGAATATCACAAGAAGAGAAACGCACGTGTCCAGCACGACTAGGAGACCTTATATTTCAAACAGTATATACGGGGCTGCCGCGAACGCGGCAGCCTTTTCTTCTGAGCAGCAGAGAGGAGGCTTTCAGGAGTGAAGGCCGGAGATAAACAGAGATCCGGCCGCGGAAAAACCGCGGCATTCATTTTCACAGCGACACTGGCATTGACTCTGGCAGTGATCGTCTTCATCTGTTCATACGGTACCGGCATTGAAGATGGCGAAGACCAGCGCGAGGCCGCTCACGGCATGAATTTTATCAGGACCGGAGAAGACAGCGGCTGGCTGATATGGTCCGATCAGTACGGCAGAGAGAGCAGCGACGGCAACTGGAATCACGACATCCACGCCGAAAAAATAGACCTCGGCGCTCCGTCCGTCAGCGCGTCGGACTTCCGCACGCTTGTATCAGCGCCCGAAGCTCAGGAACCCGCCAGCGCTTCATTGACGGGTGACGGGGAAATATTCGTCACATTCGAGGACGGCTATGACAACGGCGATTCGGTGCTGAGCCAGCGATATGTCCTTTTCGACAGGGACCTCAATGTCATAAAACGATATGAACATTCCAGGGATACCGGGAGAGGCTCCACAGTCATGACGGGAGGCCATTCCGGCCATGTTTCTTCGACATCGGACCGTACCGTAGTTTTCTGGTGCGAGGGATGGAAAGACGGCGGAGGAGTCGGCGGTCTCGGTTCCGGTGAAAATGTCGGCATCACTGTGTATAACAACGAAGGGGATCGTGTTTCGCAGAGATGGATCGCGAATGACAGCGGAAGGAACTGGTGGCCTCTTACAGCTTCGTCCAGAACATCGACTCTTCTTCTGTGGCAGAAGTACGTGGACGGGAAGGATCACGCATGTCTGATGGCTGCGGTATATGATCCCGTGAATGACAGGATGATAAAAAAGCCCGCGAATCTCGATCCGGCGCTGAAACTCAGATATTATACATACAGCTGTGTCAGTCTTGGCGACACGGGCGGCTTTCTCGTTATGGCGACGCGTACGGACGGGACCGCGGCGGTATATCTCCTTGACGATGACGGTTCCGTAAAAGCGGTGTCGCGGCGCATGCCGGGCATCATCAGAGAAGGAACGCCGGCTGTCCGTTATTCAGGAGGTTCATATACAGTAGTGTATCCTAACACTAACGGCGGCGCGACGCGTCTCACGGTAAACGGACAAAAAATAAAGGAGACAGAAAGCACGGCGGGAAAATACATGTGGAATTACAGGGGGACTGCCGGATTTTTTGACACCTCCGAAAATGTTTGGTTCGCAGTACTTGAAGAAGATGGCCCGCGGCTTGTAAAAGCTCTGTAATGAGACCCGAAAACCAATTATCCGCTTGCTATTTTTCTGTATTCGGGCTAATATTAAATATAGAATGTGAATTTTTTAACGCTACATGTTCCCGCCCCGGAGAGGAGCGCGGAGAAAGGACCAGAAAAAATGTACAATAACATCAAATACGACCTGAAAGACGGTATCGCTACCATCACGATGAACAGACCAAAGGCGCTCAACGCGCTCAACACCGAGACGCTGAACGAGGTCCATCAGGCATTCCGCGAATGCAGGAACGACAAAGACGTGAGAGTCGTCATCGTGACGGGCGAAGGCAAGTCGTTCATCGCCGGAGCCGACATCGTAGAGATGAACGGCCTTACGGGCATGGACGCGAGAGCATATATCGAAAAGGGACATGACCTTATGAACCAGATCGAGGCTCTTGAGAAGCCTGTCATTGCCGCTGTAAACGGTTTCGCGCTCGGCGGCGGATGCGAGCTCGCCATGGCGTGCGACATCAGGATCGCTTCCGAAAAGGCTCTGTTCGGACAGCCAGAGACAGGTCTCGGCATCATTCCGGGATTCGGCGGCACGCAGAGACTCCCGAGACTCGTCGGAAAGGGCATGGCGAAATATCTGATCATGTCCGCGAAGAATATTAAAGCGGACAAGGCAAAAGAGATCGGACTCGTGGAAGAAGTAGTTCCGGCTGAAGAACTCATGCCGACAGTGCTTGAACTTGCCGAGACTCTCAAATCCAAGGCGCCGATCGCTGTAGGCATGGCCAAGGTCGCTGTAAACGGCGGATTCAACATGGATATGAAGACAGCTTCGCTGTACGAGATAGAATGCCAGACACAGTGCTTCGCTTCAGAAGACAAGCAGGAAGGCATGACTGCATTCGTAGAGAAGAGAGACGCCGTCTGGAAGAATAAATAATCGGTCAGAGGATACGAAAGCGCATTAACATAATATATGATATTGAAAAAGACTGCCGCGCAGGCAGTCTTTTTTACGCCATTCTCATTGGTATTCCGAAAATGTGACGAGAAGGAGCCCCGCATCAATGCTTATATGCACTTCGCTCCCGGTCAGCGGGTTCGCGGATCCGATCGGGAACGTGCATTCGAGAGACGCGTCCGTCAGCGGATATTCCACACCGTCAGACGTTATGCCGGTGACTCTGTCTCCGACAGAGAACAGTCCTATGCGCGGGCCGTCTTCGTACAGCTTTATTTCGCCCGGGTCCGCTGCGTCGCGCAGCATGTCGGCGCGGATCGTGATGCTGTCAGGGCCGTCTAAGACCGCGGCAAAATTGAATTCGTCGCGGATGCAGATGCGCAGGCCTTTTCGCGTAAATCCCGCTATATCCTGTATATTTGAGATCGTGTGGTCGACCCTGCCGCCAAGTCCGCCGATTATCGTTACGCCCCCGAAGCCGTTCTCAAGCGCCCAGTCAAGGCAGAGCCCGGTATCTGTATAGTCTTTATGTACGGGAAATGTGATGTGCCGGACATTTTCCGGCGGCGCGCCCCCTAATGAGTCGTAGTCACCGATCACAAGATCGGGTCTTATTCCGGCATTGCCCGCTGAAATATATCCGCTGTCCGCGCATATCACGAACGCCCTGTCAAAAAGATCGGGGCATTGATTTATTATCTTTCTGAGATCGCCTTCTATATAAGGCGTAATAATTATACATTCTTTCATATCGACATTATACACCAGCTGCGCCATGCGCAAAAGACGGAGCAGTCACAGTTTGACGCCGCTATCCGCCTGAGTTATTATATAGCATGATCAGAGAAAACAACATGGAGGAAAGAATTTTATGCAGCCACTCAGTAAAATAATAATCACAGAGCCGACGGCGAATATCAAGGCTGTCGCGCTCGCAAGGCTCAGGGGGAACTGGGGGACCATGGTAATCGGTCTGCTTATTATGTATGCGGCCGTCGATATACCGGTCTGGATACTCAACACATTTTTCGGACAGAATGTGGATCTCATGCAGATTTTCAACAACTTGGGATCGTTTTCGACGAGATACTATATCAATTCATATGACGGCTCGATGTCCTATTCATATTCATGGCTCGCCACAGTTTATGTCCTGCTCATTCAGGGAGCGTTCGCGTTCGGCGTGGCATACATGTCTATCATGCTTGTCAGAGCGAGACAGATCGCTTCTTCAGATATATTTTCGGGATTCAGCATGTTCAGCAAAACACTCGGATTATTCTGCTACATGCTGCTGTTCATATTCCTGTGGGCGATAATACCGCTCGCCGGTATCGTTCTCGCTGTCATCGCGGCGCTTAGGTACAGTCAGTCGTTTTATATCCTGTTCGATAATCCGGACATGTCTGTCCAGGACATCGTGAGGACAAGCAAATTCATGATGGACGGCAACAAGGGAAAACTTTTCTGCCTTGACCTCTCGTTCATCGGCTGGCTGATCCTCGCCGCTGTTCCGCCTGCGATCGCGAGCGGCATGCTGGCGGGGAATGAGACCGCAGCCAGTTTCGCATCCATGATATTCAGCGCGGGCATACTCTGGGTGTCAACATATATGAATACAGCTGAAGCCGTTTTTTATGAGATGCTCAGAGGCAATATACCTCAGAGTATTCCAATGGGAGCGTACAGACAATGAAAAGCGAAATAAGCAATGCATTCGCGCCGCTTCTGTTTGCGGGCGATTATAATGTCTACAGTGTAGCGCGCGCGTTCCACGAGGCGTACGGTATAACAGTCACCGATTACGGAAAGTATCATTCCGGTCCGTGTGTAGCGAGTAAGATAATAGACTACCGCGTGAACGAACACGCGGACGAACAGGACACATTCCTTAAACTCGTGAACGACTTTGCGGATGAGCACAGCGACAGGAAAGTTCTTCTCATAGGTTGCGGCGACTCATATGTGGAGCTCGCTGCCGAAAATAAGGCGAACTTCAGGGAGAATGTCATCGCCCCGTATATCGATGCCGGCTTAATGAGAAAAATCATCAACAAGGAAGAGTTCTACAGGCTCTGCGACGAATACGGAGTGGATCATCCTCTTACATTCGTTCACAGAAAAGAAATGGGATTCGAGCCCGACCTTCCGTTCGGCGCGCCGTATATCGTGAAGCCCGCAAACGGGATAGAGTACTGGAAGCATCCGTTCGA
>JAZAUJ010000021.1:0-9914 GCA_036342375.1 Anaerovoracaceae bacterium
AAGTCGAACATGTTCCCGCTCTGGGAAGCTGACAAAGGCGTGTTCACACTCAATGACGAAAACAAAGATCCTATTACTGTCGCTGAATTCGTTAAGAATATAGGCAAATTCAAGGATATCCCTGAAGAAGACGTTGAGGCGATCCAGGAAATGGTCGACGAGCGCTTTGAGAAGATCAGGCGTCTGGCCGGCAAGTAGAAATACTTCGGAAAGGCGGAAATAATGAAGATTGCTGTTATCGGATCCGGAGCTATGGGCCTTTTGTTCGGCTCGAAGCTCGCGGAGGCGGGCAATGACGTCACGATGGTCGATATCGTGCCCGGCGTAATTGACAAAATAAATGAATCCGGGATCCATATCAAGTTGGTGACGATGACAAAATGGTGCATGTGAAGGCTTCATTCGCAGAAGATATGACGGAGAAAGTGGATCTTGCGATTCTGTTCACAAAAACTATTTATTCTAAGTCGGCTCTCGACGCGTGCAAAACGTATGTCGGGGAAAATACATGGATGGTGACGATGCAGAATGGGCTTGGAAACATTGAACTGATACAGAACTATGTAGCTGAAGACAAGATAGTTGCCGGCGTCACGACGTTCGGCGCGGACCTCATCGAACCGGGCCACACCGTTTCAAGCGGCAAGGGCTATCTCAAGATCATGTCGGCTGACGGGAAAGTGACCCCGGAACTCGAGAAGATAAATCAGACGCTCGATGACGCGGGTCTCGGCAGCAAGATCGTGGACGACGTAATGGTGGCTATCTGGGAAAAGGTCGCTTTCAATGCTGCTATCAATGCGACGACGGCTGTGTGCCATATCCCGTGCGGGGGAATGGGCGCTACGCCGGAAAGCACGGAACTATGCTACAAGATAGCGGACGAGACGTGCCGCATCGCGAACGCGCACGGAGTAAAGGCAGACGCTGATTCCGTAAAGGCGACGCTGAAATCCACAATATTTGAACTGCATCAGGACCACTTCACTTCCATGGCGCAGGACGTGCTGAAAAAGCGCAAGACAGAGGCCGCGTTCATAAGCGGAGGCATCTGGAACAAGGCGAAGGAGATCGGCATGGAAGCGCCTTACAACGAAACATAATATTGCCTCCTGCACACCATAGAAAATACATATGATCTGCAGAAGAGCGTGATGTAAATAAACCCATGAGCCGGGTAAAGGCAGTTCCTGCGGGCGGCTATCTCGGCAATCTCAGCATAAAATATCACGCAATGAACAATAATATGTTTATTGTCTCGTCTAACCTGTGCGGCCTCGACAAGGTGTCGTGGTTCATGGGCGGCTCCAGCATAGTAGGACCTTCGTCAAAGATGACGGAAGTCGAGTACTATGCGGGAAAACCGTTCCTCGAGGACGGCGCCGACGAGAGCGGCATCAATGCCGCGACTGTAGATCTTTCGGGCATCCGCCACTCGTTCCTCGACAGCGTCTGGGCGGGCGGCATCGAGAAATCCGACTGGAGGCCTGACCGCTACATCGACTGGATGAACAAGGCTATAGAAACTGACTATTGGAAAGAACATTGACGGGAATTTTGATATAATGTATCCGTCAGCGGAGGCCGCGGGCACCGGCGGCCTCCGTATTATAACTGCAGGAGAGGAACAGGCATCATGAAAAAACTGATCACAGCAGCGCAGGCTGCATCAATGCTGAAAGACGATATGACGCTCGCCGTGAGCGGATTTTCCGGCTATGCTGCTCCGGAGACTCTGCTGAAAGCTCTGAGCGAGCGGTACGAAGGCGAAAAGAGCCCGAACGGGCTCACAGTAGCTGCGGTCGTGAGCCCCGGTGACGGTACGACCGGCGATGTCGGCATGAACCGGATCGCGAAGGAAGGCCTTGTGGGCACGATAATCGCGAGCCACGTGGCTATCCCGCCGCTGTTCGCGCGCCTGATAGACGAAGAAAAGGCCGCGGGATATACGATCCCGCTCGGCGTGCTCATACATCTTTTCGACGCGACAGCCGCCGGCGAATCATCGTTCGTTACAAAAGTCGGACTTGGCACATACGCCGACCCCGACTTCGAGGGCTGCCGCTCGAACGAAAAAGCTGTCGGGCAGGGCAGGACTATCGTTGATAAAGTGAGCATTGCAGGCGAGGACAGACTGTCGTACCGCACATTCCCGATAGATATCTGCTTCATAAGAGCGGAATACGCCGATGAAAACGGGAATATCGCGGCGGCGGATGACGCGCTCGGCGACTGCTGCTTCGATATCGCGGCGGCGACGCACAACAGCGGCGGCATCGTGATAGCGGAGGTCAAAGACATCGTAAAAGCGCACACACTGCATCCGAAGCAGGTCATCGTCCACTCTCCGATGGTGAACTATGTCGTCAAGGCGGATCCTGACCTCTATGTCCAGGGATACGCCGCGAAATTCAGGCCTGAACTCTGCGGCGACACGCGCGTCCCGGTCGAGTCCATCGACCCGATGCCGATGTCCAGCCGCAAGATCATCGCCAGGCGGGCCGCGATGGAACTTAAGCCGAACTGCATGATAAACCTCGGCATCGGCATACCGTCAGGCATCGGAAGCGTAGCGAACGAAGAAGGCATCAATGCCATGCTTTCTGTAGAGGCCGGCCCTCAGGGCGGCGTGCCGCTCGAAGGCGCCGCGTTCTCCGCGAGCGTGAACCCGGATATTATTTATCCGCTGGCGAATATCTTCCATCTCTATGACGGAGGGCTGCTGGATATGACGTTCCTCGGAGCCGCGGAGATAGACAGCGAAGGGAATGTCAATGTCACGAAGTTCAACGGAAAGACTACAGGCCCGGGAGGCTTCATAGACATCTCCCAGAATACTCCGAAGGTGTGCTTCGTGGGCACGTTCACGGTCGGCGGCCTGAAGGAAACGGTAGAGGACGGCAGGCTCGGCATACTGCAGGAAGGAAAGTACGCGAAGTTCGTCGGGCAGGTGCAGCAGATATCGTTCTCGGGAAAATACGCCAGAGAACACGGACAGAAAGTAAAGTATGTGACGGAGAGGGCGGTATTTGAACTCAGGGAAGACGGAATGACACTGACTGAGATCGCCCCCGGCGTCGATCTTGAGAAGGACGTCCTGGCTCATATGGGATTCCGTCCTCTCATCGCCGAAGATCTGAAGGAGATGGATCCGAGAATATTCCGCGAAGGGAAAATGTTCACTGAATAGCGCAGTCGTCAATGACTGGACCGTGATCGCGGCATCCGCGCATTGCTTCTGCCCCGACTAATATTTGTTTGACAAAGTAAATCAATTAGGGTAGGATTGGTTCAGTATAAGCAACATTGCGAAAGCGAAAGTGAGGCATTGATTGAAAGCGGAAAATAAAGAGAACTCAAACAGCCGGTATATCCTCAGTTCTGTCGACAGTTCGCTCGACATAATGAATCTGTTTTTCGAACACGAGGAACTCAGCACGACGGAGATCGCGAAACTTATCGGCACGAGCCGGAGCACGGCGTTCAGGTTCATGGTGACGCTCGAGGCGAAGGGTTTCGTGACGAAGACGGAATCCGGGAAGTACAGGCTGGGCCTCAACCTGTTCTCGCTGGGCATGCTGGCGTATAACAGGATGGAAATGATCTCGGCCGTGCATCCGTATCTCGCGGAGCTCGCGGAAGAGACGACGGAGACGAGTCATCTTGCTGTCCTGGCCGATCAGGTCCATGTGATGTTCATAGATCACGTACTCGGCGCGTCGAATCTGAGGATGGATACGCCGATAGGATACCGTGAGATCGCGCATTGCACGGCGACAGGCAAGGCGATACTCGCGTTCGAATCCGATCAGCAGATCAATCAGTACATCAGGCATACCGTGTTCCCGAACAATACTGAAACTTCGATCCGCGATGCGAGAGAACTTCTCGAGATCCTCGAAAAAGTAAAGGAAGACTGCATTGCCTATGACAATGAGGAAGCGGAGATCGGACTGACGTGCATGGCGATGCCGCTGCTTGATTCCATGAACAGGCCGTACGCCGCGATAAGCGTATCCGGCCCGACCACGAGAATGAACAGGCGGAAGGATGAATACCTGGACAATCTCAGAGCGGTCGTGCAGAAGATCGGGAAAACGCTCGGATGATATTAACGGAAAATAGAAAGGATGCGCCCTGTATTGAACAAGGTGCATCCGTTTTGTTTTATCATTTTGTTCAGTGTTTTTCTGCTCAGCCCCCGGCTCCGGAGCGCCGTCCGGTCCGCCGGATCCGCCCGGGATCACCTTGCGAGCCCGATCATTTCTTTCGCGTTCTTTATCGTTATGTCCGAAACGCTTATGCCGGAGAGCAGCTTCGCGATCTCGGCGATCTTTTCGTCGTCGTTCAGATGCCGTATCTCGGTATATGTGTGCTCTTCGTCCGTATGTTTTACGATCGAGAAGTTGTGGTCGGCGCACGCCGCGATCTGCGGAAGGTGAGTTATCGTTATTATCTGATGCCTTTCGGCCATTTCGAGCATTTCGTGACCGACAATGCTCGCCGCCTCGCCGCTGATGCCGGTGTCTATCTCGTCGAATATCATGGTCGGGATCTCGTCGTATTCGCCGATGATCTTTTTGAATGCCAGCATAATGCGGGACATCTCCCCGCCGGATGCGATCTTGGCGAGCGGTTTTACAGGCTCGCCTTTGTTCGTGCTGATCATGAATTCGACCTTGTCTTTCCCGTTCGGCGTGAAGTCCGGAAGTTCATTGAAGTTTATAAGGACTTCGGCGTCTTTGAAATTAAGATGCTCGAGTTCGGCCTGTATCTTGCCCTGAAGATCCGCGGCTGCGGACTTCCTTATCATTGTGAGACGGTTCGTTTCATCTTCCAGCATCTCACGGAGACTGTCGCGTTCGAGACGAAGGGAATCTGTTTCCGTGTTTTCCAGTTTGTATAATTCCTTTTTCCGCTCGTCGGCGTAATCAAGTATCCCTTCGATGGTGTCGCCGTATTTGCGCTTCAGCTGATTTATGAGATCGAGCCTGTCGCGCATGTCTTCTATTTCCTGCTCGGAGAATGTCACATTGTATTTCGCGTCGCGAAGGGAAGACGATACGTCCTCCACGCGGTAGTAGAGATCGGAAAATTCGTCTTCGAGCCTGGCCGCTTCCTTCGAGATATGAGCGATATCGTGGAGACTGCGCTGCACGCGGTCAAGGCCGTCCAGTATGGAGTTGTCATCTTCAAACGCTTCGCGGTATGATTCTGTGAACGCTTCATATATCTTCTCGGCGTTCGTCATTTCCTTTATGTCTTCTTCGAGTCTGATATCCTCGGCGGGCATCAGCTGAGCCATTTCGATCTCATTTATCTCGTAGCTGATGAATTCCTTTCTGCGTTCTATCTCTTCTTCCTGAGCCGCGGCTTCTTCGTATTTTTTGCACGCGTCTCTGTACCTTTCATAAAGATCCGAGATATGGTCTTTCGCACTGTCGGTCGCGTTCTTTTCGTATTTGTCGACGAGCGCGAGATGTCCCTCGACATTCAGCAGGGACTGATTGTCATACTGCCCGTGTATATCCGCGATTTTTGAGCAGAAATCCTTAAGTTCCGCGAGCGTGACGACATCGCCGTTTATTTTGCAGAGATTCTTGCCCGCTGAAGACACTTCGCGCGTGATCACATAATCACGATTCCTGTAATCCGCCGTCATCTGGATGACAGCCTTGTCGCATCCCGTGCGCACGTAAGTTTTGTCCGCGCGGGCTCCGAGCGCGAGGCTTATCGCCTCGAACAGAACGGATTTGCCCGAACCGGTCTCGCCCGTGATAACGTTCAGCCCTTTCTGGAAATCCGCTTCCGCGTCTTCTATAAGAGCGAAATTTTTTATGGAAATATAATTTATCATCAATGCACCTCGACCTGTTATTTTAGTAAACTGCTGAATTCGTCAACGAGCGCAGCTACATTGCTGTCGTCGCGCAGGATAATAAGTATGGTATTGTCTCCTGCGATCGTTCCCATGACATTTGGGAAGCTCATGGAATCTATGGCTTCCGCAGCGGCATTGCCGCAGCCGGAAAGCGTCTTCACGACAATGAAATTCTTCGCGGAATCCACGGATGTTATCGTTTCCCTGAATATTTTCACGAACCTTTCGGATACGGGACCCTCATTCGTGCCGGGGGCGTATTTGTACTTTCCTGATGCCGACTGTATTTTCACGAGCTGGAGCTCTTTTATGTCGCGCGAGACTGTGGCCTGCGTGACTTCGTATCCCGCGTCCTTGAGCATGCGGCAGAGCTTTTCCTGAGTCTCGATCTCATTGTCGTTTATAAGTTCTAATATCTTGTTTTGTCTTGAATAGCGCAATATCGTTCCTCCTTTGCAAAACGAATTATGCCTAATAATTATAACATCGAACGTATTGTTATTTCAATGTAATGTTGAAAAACATATGTTCTTTACACTCTTTTTTTGATATGCTATAATGATTAAGATTTGACGTGAAATGGAGGTTTTATGCGGATCCTCGGTATAGATCCCGGCTACGCCATCATGGGCTACGGTGTCCTTGACATGACGGGAAACCATTTTGATGTTGTAGATTACGGGAGCATCACCACTGAAGCCGGCATGCAGATGCCGGACAGACTCAAGCATCTCTACAGTTCGCTCATGGAGGTGATCGCCGCTCACGAGCCGGATGTCGCCGCCATAGAGCAGCTGTTCTATAATACGAATGCCAAGACTGTCATCGGAGTGGGCGAGGCGCGCGGCGTCGCGATACTCGCATGCGTGAATTCCGATGTCCCGGTGGAAGAATATACGCCTCTGCAGATAAAGCAGGCTCTGACGGGAAACGGACGCGCCGACAAGAAACAGGTGCAGTTCATGGTGAAAACGATACTGCATCTCGAGGAAGCCCCGAAACCTGACGATACGGCTGACGCCGTCGCGTGCGCGATTACACACGGGAACTCGGCCGGAGGCCGGGCATTGATGAGAAAGGCCGGAATGAAGTGATACATTATATTTCAGGAACTATAGAAGAAAAGCTCGAAGACCGCGTTATTGTTGAATGCGGCGGGATAGGCTATGAGGTGTTCGTGCCGACAGGAAGCCCGTTCTATACCGCCGGGCCCGGCGAGCGCGTCAGGGTCTACACGGCCATGATGGTGAAGGAAGATGATGTCAGCCTGTACGGATTTTCTTCGGAAGCAGGCCTTGATCTGTTCAAAAAACTCATCACGGTGAGCGGCGTCGGGGCGAAAGCCGCGGTCGCTATTCTTTCGGCGGCGCCGGAAGATGAGATAAGAAAGGCGATAGTTTACGAAGACGCGGAGACTATTACGCGGGCGAAGGGCGTCGGGAAAAAGATGGCGCAGAAGATCGTGCTCGAACTGAAAGATAAAGTCGGTGACGAGGGGCTCGAAGCGGCTGCGGCGCTCACGGCCGCGGGCGCGGGGAGTTCTGACGAGCGCATCGAGGCTGTGGACGCGCTCATATCGCTCGGATATTCGAAGGTCGAAGCGTCTGAAGCGATGGCGAGGATAAAAGACGAAGACCTTTCAGCGGAAGAGTATATTAAACTTGCGCTGAAGGAGATATAGAGAGGCATTTTTTATGAATGACGGAGGCAGGATCACATCGGCCCAGGCAGGACCGGACGAAGCGGAACGCGAACTTTCGCTGAGGCCGCATACGCTCGACCAGTACATAGGCCAGAAAAAAACGACAGACAACCTGAAGATATTCATCAAGGCTGCCCAGCAGAGGGGCGAGCCGCTCGATCATGTGCTGTTTTACGGGCCTCCGGGACTCGGAAAAACGACGCTCGCGGGCATTATCGCGAACGAACTCGGAGTCGATATCAGGATCACGTCCGGACCGGCGATCGGACGGGCGGGCGATCTCGCCGCGATACTCACGAATCTGAATGAGAATGATGTCCTTTTCATAGACGAGATACACAGGCTGAACAGATCTGTAGAAGAAGTGCTTTACTCCGCTATGGAGGATTACGCGCTCGATATTATTATCGGCAAAGGCCCGTCGGCGAGGTCTATAAGGCTCGACCTTTCGAAGTTCACGCTCATCGGAGCGACGACTAGGGCCGGAAGTCTGTCGGCGCCTCTGCGCGACAGATTCGGCGTCGTGTGCAAGTTCGAGAGCTATACTCCCGAAGAGCTCATGCAGATCATCGAAAGATCCGCGGGCATATTCGGCATTGATATAGATGAAGAATCGAAGAAAGAACTCGCGAAGCGCTCACGCGGGACGCCTCGCGTGGCGAACAGGCTGTTAAAGCGCGTGCGTGACTTTTCGCAGGTGAAAGGCACCGGGAGGATCACTCCGGATATTACGGCTGAAGCGCTGGACGCTCTCGGCGTGGATAAAATGGGCCTTGAGAACCTCGACCGCGAAATGCTCAGCGTCATCATAGAACGTTTCCACGGCGGGCCCGTAGGCATTGACACGATCGCGGCGGCGGTGGGCGAAGAGAGAGTGACCCTGGAGGACGTTTACGAGCCGTATCTGATACAGACAGGACTGCTCTACAGAACGCCGAAGGGGCGGATGGTATCGGATCTCGCCTACAGGCATCTCGGGCTGCCGGTGCCCGAAGACATGCGAAATCCGGAAGAAGACGGCGACGAAGGAGAACCGGTGCAGCTCGAATGGAAGAATAATTAGGATGAGAGTAACAGATTTTGATTATGATCTCCCCGAGGAACTTATCGCTCAGCATCCGTCCGACAGGCGCGACGGATGCAGGCTGATGGTAGTTCACAGGAAGACCGGAGAGATAGAACACAGACATTTTTACGATATCATAGATTATCTTGAACCGACTGACTGCCTCGTTATGAATGATTCGAAAGTCATCCCCGCGAGGCTTTTCGGTGTAAAGGAAGACACGGGAGCGAAAGTGGAATTCCTCCTGACGAAGCGGATAGACGGTGACAGGTGGGAAACGATGGTCAGGCCGGGAAGAAGGCTCAGGCCGGGCGCCGTCGTTTCGTTCGCGCCCGATTTCGAGGCGGAGATCATCGATTACGCGGAAGGCGGGACGAGGATCGTCGAGTTCAGGTACGACGGGATATTCATGGAACGCCTCGAGGAGCTCGGAGCGATGCCGCTTCCCCCGTATATCGAGCGCCCGAGCACGAAGGAGGACCGGGACAGGTATCAGACAGTATATGCGAGGCCGGAGGGATCCGTAGCCGCGCCGACAGCCGGGCTCCACTTCACGAAGGAACTGCTCGGCGCCATCGAAAACAGGGGCGTAAAAACAGCCTATGTCACGCTGCATGTCGGGATCGGGACGTTCAGGCCGGTAAAGGCCGAGAACGTCGAAGACCACGAGATGCATTTCGAGGAATACAGCATCAGCGACGAGACCGCGAAGGTCATAAACGACACGAAGAAGAGCGGCGGGAGGATAGTCGCGGTCGGCACGACATCGACGAGGACGCTCGAGAGCGCGGCCGTAAGGGACGGAGGCGCATGGCAGGTCAGGCCGGGCGCCGGGAGCACCGGGATATTCATTTATCCGGGCTACGAGTGGAAAATGGTCGACAGCCTCATCACGAATTTCCACCTCCCGAAATCGACGCTGATGATGCTCATATCTTCGTTTTACGACAGAGAGAAGATACTGGAAGCGTACAGGACCGCCGTTGAGGAAAAGTACAGGTTTTTCAGTTACGGCGACGCGATGTTTATAGAATAGGGGAACGTTATGGCGGACGCAGTCACATACGAATTGCTGCATAAAGATAAAAATACAAAGGCCAGGCGCGGACGGCTCGCGACGCCGCACGGTACGGTCGAGACGCCCGTATTCATGCCGGTCGGGACGCAGGCGACGGTCAAGGCGATGCGGCCGGAGCAGGTCGCCGAGCTCGGCGCGCAGATCATACTTTCGAACACATATCATCTTTATCTCAGACCCGGATCGG
>JAZAUJ010000022.1:0-9640 GCA_036342375.1 Anaerovoracaceae bacterium
AGTAAAGTCGTATGGTATAATATGCCTGAAACGGAGGTAACAGAATTGAGCACACATATAAACGCAGCGAACAAAGGTGATATAGCCGAATATGTACTCATGCCCGGAGACCCTCTCAGGGCGAAACGCATTAGTGAAGAATTTCTCGAATCGCCTGTATTGTACAGCGACGTACGAAATATGTATGGATATACAGGGACATACAGAGGCGTCCCCGTTTCCGTACAGGGCAGCGGCATGGGCATGCCGTCCATGGGGATATACTCGTGGGAGCTCATGACGGAATACGGCGTGAAAAGAATAATCCGCGTAGGCACAGCCGGCTCGTTCGACGAAGGTATCAGAGTCGGAGACGTGGTGCTCGCACTTTCCGCTTCTACGGATTCCAATTATCAGCACACATTCGACGTCCCGGGGCACTATTCACCGTGCGCGTCATTCGCACTTATAAAAAACGCGATAGAAGCAAACAAAAAGCTCGGACTTCCCGTCAATGCGGGCAGCGTCGTTTCATGTGATGTCTTTTATGAGATCGATCCCGACTGGTGGAAAAAATGGGCGCGCATGGGCGTTATGGCCGTGGAGATGGAAGCCGCGGCGCTGTATATGAACGCCGCGTATAACGGTGTCGACGCCCTTGCGATGATGACTGTTACAGACCATTTTGTTACAGGCGAAAAATACACATCGGAGCAGCGCGAACGCGCAAACAGCGATATGACGAAACTTGCGCTTGAAACAGTTACAGCGTGATCATTCCGTTCCTGCTGATCTGTTCTGCCGGATGACCCAGACAGTCAGCGTCGCTATGATTATCACGCCGCCGGCAAGAGCGAATCTGCCGGGCTGCTCATTATAGAACAGCGCCACCCAGACCGGGTTCAGTATCGGCTCTATCATGCCTATAAGAGAGCACGCGAGCGATGAGATCCGTGACGACGCGTAAGCGTAGAGGGCGTACGTCAGACCCATCTGGAACACGCCGAGTATTATGATATATACGATCTCAGTGTTCGTCGTATGAAAATCCGAGACGAAAAAACCGCTCAGGCCTACAATAAATGTCAGCAGATGGCCGCAAACGAGACCCGTATACCGGATATCGTCATTGTCGGCCTTTTCATTTGCCGTAAACAGAACGGCAAGAAATATGCCGGCGATTATCGCGATGATGTTCCCTGCCATTTTCCCGGGGGATATCTTGTCGAGGAAGAAAAGCACTATGCCGAAGAAACATATGGCGACAGCGATCTTATCCTGCCTCGACGCTTTCTGTTTATAAAAAACGGCGGCGATGATCAGTATCCATACCGGAGAAAGATACTGGATCACTATAGCGTTTGCCGCTGTCGTGAGTTTTGTCGCGACCACAAAGCATGTCATGCACCCCGCCACACTCACAGCCGAGATCGCGGCGTATTTGTTGAAAGCGAATTTCAGGCCCCCGAATTTCATAAAGATCACAATGACCAGGGACGCGATAAGTCCGCGCACAGACGCGATGCAGAGCGGGTTCCATGAGATAAGTTTTATCAGTATCCCTCCGGTGCTCCAGAGCACGGCGACCACGACCATTACGGCAGTCGCCCTGTATTTTTCCTTCGTAACGAATGAGAATTCCATTTGTTATTCCTGCGGTTTATATTCCGCGTCGCAGTAGCAGCATCTGTAAAGACGCTTTTCCTTGTCAACGAGCTTGAATTTCTGATCAATGCCGTTCTCGACGGATGTGATGCACCTCGGATTGCGGCACGTTATGACGTTCGTAAGAAATTCCGGAAGAGCTACATGTTTCTTTTCTATCAGCCTGCTGTCTTTTATAATATCGACCGTGATATTGGGATCGATATATCCCAGAGCGTCGAGATCGAGGTCTATAAGCTCGTCTATTTTTATAATATCCTTTTTCCCGTATTTCGTTGAGCGTGCGTTCTGCACGACGGCTACGCTGCACGAAAGTTTGTCGAGCTCCAGAAGCTCATATATCTGCATGCTTTTTCCCGCAGTGATATGGTCGAGAACGATCCCGGTATTCACACCATCTATATTCATCATGTACCTCCGTTATTTATCGAGCTTTAGCAGAGTCAGTATCAATGCCATGCGTATATATTTCCCGCAGAGCGTCTGATCGAAATAGCAGGCCCGCGGATCCGCGTCCACTTCGACTGCGATCTCATTCACGCGCGGAAGAGGATGCATGACGATCATGTCGTCTTTCGCGAGCTGCATCTTCTCATTATTGAGGACATACGTGTCGCGGAGCCTGATATAGTCTTCTTCGTTGAAAAAGCGCTCTCTCTGTACTCGTGTCATGTACAGGATATCCAGTTCGGACATGACATCTTCCATGCGCCTGACCTCTTTGTATTCAGCGCCGGCGTCCTCTATCATGTCAATGATGTACGACGGCACGCGCAGCTCGTCAGGCGAGATAAGCACGAACCTGATATTGTCGTATCTCAGCATTGCTTCTATCAAAGAATGGACGGTGCGCCCGAAGTGCAGGTCGCCGCAGAGACCGATCGTGAGATCGCTCAGTCTTCCCTTTTTGCGGCTTATAGTGAGAAGATCAGCGAGCGTCTGCGTCGGGTGGAAATGCCCGCCGTCTCCTGCGTTTATTATCGGCACGATACTCTTAGCCGCAGCCACAGCCGGAGCGCCTTCCTTAGGATGCCGTATAGCTATGATATCTGCGTAATTACCGACGACTCGAACTGTGTCCGCGACGCTCTCCCCTTTCGCCGCCGAACTCGATCCCGCTGACGAGAAGCCGATGACCTGTCCTCCGAGTTCGAGCATCGCCGATTCGAAACTCAGACGCGTACGCGTGCTGGGTTCAAAAAACAGCGTCGCGAGTTTTTTTCTGTGACATCTTTCAGCGTATTTGTCAGGATATTCGATAATATCGTTCGCGAGAGTGATCATATCGCCTATCTCCGCTGCTGAAAGGTCGCGTATACTAATCAGATTCCTGTGCTCCATCCTTGTTATTCCTTTCCTCCGGCATACCAGTGTTCCGGATCGTCTCTGAATCTGAGGATCTTGTTTTTCTGTTCCGCTTTAATATATTTGTTTTTTACTGCTACTTTCACAAGCGCATCCAGGTCGCTGAGACATGTGAGCCTGACACCTGCGTTCCCGAATGCATCCCTGCCTTCTTTTAACCCGTATGTGAATATCGCGGCAACGCCGAGCACGTCGGCGCCCGCTTCCTTCGCGGCCGCGGCCGCGTCAAGGGCCGAACCGCCCGTCGAGATCAGATCTTCTATGATGACAGTTTTCTCGCCTTCTTTTAGTTCGCCCTCTATCCTGTTCTTCCGTCCGTGATCCTTGCTGGATCCTCTGACGTATCCCATAGGGAGCCCCATGATATTCGCGGCCAGAGCGGCGTGCGCTATGCCCGCGGTGCTCGTGCCGAGCAGGATCTCGGCGCCCGGGAATTCCTTGCTTACTTTAAGCGCCAGAAACTCCTCTACTATCCCGCGTGCGCTCGGATGTGACAGTATGAGCCTGTTGTCGCAGTATATCGGGCTTTTTATGCCGCTCGCCCACGTGAAAGGTTCATCCGGACGAAGGAACACCGCATTGATGCGGAGAAGTTCCGCTGCGACCATTTCCGCCGTGCTGTTGATGTCTGTCTTAATCATTGCTGCCTCCCTGTTCTCCTGAAAATTCTTTTCTGCATCTCGCATACGCGGCCGCAGGGTCATCTGAACTCGTGACAGGACGTCCGACCACGATGAAATCGGACCCTATCCTTCCCGCTTCCGCCGGTGTCGTTATCCGCGACTGATCTCCGATGTCGCTGTCCCTGAATCTTATTCCCGGCGTTACAGTGAGGAAGTTGCTTCCGCATGTCCTGTGCACCGCAGCTGCTTCGAGTGGCGAACACACGACGCCGTCAAGGCCGCTTTCCTTTACATTCAGAGCGTATTTCATGATGACGTGTTCCATGTCATCGTCTATCAGTATTTCTTCCGTGAGCTGGTCCTGATTCGTGGATGTGAGCTGCGTGACCCCGATGAGCAGGGGCCTCGTGCCGTCTTCCCTCCTGAGCCCGCGCAGCGCGGCTCGCATCATTCTCGATGTGCCCGCGGCGTGGACGTTGACCATATCGATATCAAGACGCGTAAGGACCCGCATCGCCCGCTCGACCGTATTCGGGATGTCGTGCAGTTTAAGGTCCAGAAATATCTTATGGCCTCGCGATTTGATCTTTCTGATGATGTCCGGTCCCTCGCTGTAAAACAGTTCCATGCCGACCTTTACATACATCGGACTGCTGAAATTGTCGAGAAATCCCATCGTCTCTTCGCCGTTCTCAAAGTCGAGAGCGACTATGACATCCCTGTTCAAAGCGCGCACCCCCTTATGCTGTCAATGTCTTTTATGCCGAGTTCATCCATACGCGCCGGAAGTTTTTCAGCGATATTCCTGCAGATATACGGGTCGACGAGGTTCGCGGCGCCTATCTGCACTGCGGATGCTCCGGCCATTATCATTTCTATAACTTTATCGGCGCTGTCGATACCGCCAATGCCGATAACAGGGATATCGACTTTTTCCGCTGTGTCTCTTACCATTCTGAGCGCTACGGGAAATACCGCGGGGCCTGAGAATCCTCCGTTTACGTTCGCTATGACAGGCCTGCCCGTCCTGATGTCTATTCTCGTCCCGAGCAATGTGTTTATCATTGATATCCCGTCAGCGCCCGCGTCTTCACATGCGAGAGCGACCTCAGTGATATCGGGACAGTTCGGAGTGAGTTTCATATAAACAGGCTTTTTGACCGCGGCCTTTATCGCGGCTGTCAGCTTCGCCGCAGTCTCAGGATCTCTCCCGAATTCCATGCCGCCGCAGTCGACATTCGGGCAGCTGATATTTATCTCAAGTATGCCTACGTTATCAGCTTTATCAAGCATTTTCGCGCATGTGACATACTCATTTTCGGTCGAACCGCATACGTTTGCAATAACTTTTTTATCGTACACTTTAGCAAGAGCCGGAAGTTCTTCCTCGCATACGGCTTTCACGCCCGGATTCTGAAGTCCTACGGCATTGATAAGTCCGCTGTCACATTCAGCAATGCGCGGGAGCGGGTTTCCGTATCTCGGTTCGACAGTCGTGCCCTTCAGCGCGATAGATCCAAGCACATTAATATCATAAAGCTCCGCGAATTCGAGACCGAATCCGAATGTGCCGCTGGCTGGGATGACAGGATTGTCCAGCGCGAGACCGCTTAAGTTTACTCTTGTGTCGGCCATATGATCTCGCTCCTCCCGAATACCGGTCCGTCCTTGCATATGCGCTTCGGGCCGTTCTTTGTCTTCACGCTGCAGCCCATGCACACGCCGAATCCGCAGCCCATGCGCGCCTCGAAACTGAACTGACCGTCCGCCGCTCTGTCGTATACCGCGCGCAGCATCGCCTGCGGGCCGCATGAAAATACATAATCACATCGCTCAGGCATTGCCGCTGTGACGAACCCGCCTGTACCGGCGCTCCCGTCGGCCGTAGTTATCACAGTGCGCGCGCCGAGCGCCTCGAAATCGTCTTTATAGAATATCTCAGATGAAGTATTGAATCCGAGAACAGCCGTCACTTCGCGGCCCGCTTCTCTGAGTTTTTTTGTAAGATAGTAAAGCGGAGGGATGCCGAGCCCTCCCCCGACTACGTATATATCGCCGCCGGCTTTTGAGATATCATATCCGTTTCCCAGATAGAATATCGTATTCAGTCTGCCTCCGGCATGGAACGCGGACATCTCCTTTGTTCCTGACCCGACAGTTTTATACACGATCCGGAGCACGCCGTCCTCATAGTCCGCGACAGAGAACGGCCTCCTCAGATAGAATCCGGGGACCGCGATATCGACGAACTGCCCCGGAGCCTCGGGCGCTTCAGGACACGCAAGTTCCATCTCAAAAACGTCGGGCGCGATCTTCTGATTTTCAATAATTTCAAGTATGTGGTCAGTCATCATCTTTCTCATAGTCATATACTGCATCGCCGTCAACTAATGTATAAAGCACCCGCCCGCGCACGTCGCGGCCGTCGAACGGAGTGCATTTTCCCATGGACGCGAACCGCGATGAGTCAAGCGTATACTCTTCCAGCAGATCCAGCACGGCAATATCGGCCGCCTGGCCCGGTCTGATATACCCCCGCCTTGACACTGAATCCTCATCGCCGCTGTCGAGCGCGAAACGCTTTCTCGGGGCGACGGACATCTTTTTTACGAGCGTTTCGAGCGATATGACGCCCTCAAGCACGAGCCCCGTGAACAGAGCGGGAAACGCGGCCTCAAGACCGCTGATGCCGAAAGCGCTTCCCTTTAAGCCTCTGTCTTTTTCCTCTGGGCTGTGCGGCGCATGGTCCGTCGCGATCATGTCTATAGTTCCGTCGAGAAGTCCTCTTACGACTGCGTCTCTGTCTTCGGCAGAACCCAGCGGCGGATTCATTTTGTAACGCCCGTCGTCCTCCATATCATCCTCGCAGAGCAGCAGATAATGCGGAGCTGTCTCACATGTCACATCAATGCCGCGCTCCTTTGCCCTGCGTACGAGTTCGACAGTTTCCTTTTTAGAAACGTGACAGATATGATATTTTCCGCCGATCATGGCTTCGAGTTCAAGATCGCGGTCCGCCTGGGTCCATTCGCTTTCCGCAGGGATGCCGGGGAGACCGAAACGCATGGATGCCTTTCCCTGGTTCACGCATCCTCCTTCAGGGAGCCACGACTCATCTTCGCAGTGCGCCGCGATGACCTTGTCCAGGTCCCTGGCTTTATGCATTGCTTCAGTCATCAGAGATATATCCTGCACGCCCTTTCCGTCGTCAGAAAATGCCGTTACGAGCCCGGAGATGCCTTCCATATCAGAGAGTTCGCCGCGGCCGGAACCGTCTGCAGTGATCGTGCCGTACGGGTGGATCCTGACAACAGAATCGCGCTCAATGATCTCAAGCTGCCTGCCGACGGATCCCGGAGTCGACGGCGCAGGATCGAGATTTGGCATCGTGCATACATCCGAATAGCCGCCCCTTGCAGCCGCTTTCGAGCCGGTCCTGATCGTTTCCTTGTATTCGAAGCCCGGTTCGCGGAAATGTACATGGACATCCGCAAAAGCGGGAATAATAAAAGAGTTATCCGCACGGATAACTCTGTCTGCCGCACCAGAATCTATACTGCCTGAAACTTCAAAAACTTTACCGTCGGAAATGAGCACATCCGCCTGTTCGAAACCGTTTTTCGAAAGAACATTCCCGCCGGTGATGATAGTCTTCATTTATGCCCCCTGATCGTTATTTTCTGAATGTAATCTTACTACAAACGCCGGCCTTTTACAAGGCCGGCGCGTGTCATTTCAATGCTGTATTTCCGTTAGATCAGGTGCTCTTCCTTAGGCACATCCTGCGGCTCGATGACGCAGATGAGCTGGTTCGATTCGACCTGCTGTCCTTCCTTCACGCAGAACCTTCTCAGCTTTCCGCTTATAGGGGCGAGGATCTTCGTTTCCATCTTCATCGCTTCCATTACGGCTACAGGCTGCTGTTCTACGATAAGGTCGCCTTCCTTCACGAGGAGCGAGAGGACGTTTCCGGAGATGTTCGCGCCTACCTGGCCCGGGTCGTCTTCGTCTGCGAATTCGACCGATTCGGCGGCGCCCGTCTTTACGCTCTGGTCCTTGATCTTTATCGTCGAGTTGTGTCCGTCGACGTTGAAGATCAGTTCTCTCTGTCCCATCTCGTTCGGCTTGCCGACGCTGAGCAGCTTGATATACATGACCTTTCCGTCACCGATCTCGACCTTGCATTCCTCTCCGATCGTGAGGCCGTGGAAGAAGATGTCGGATCCCATGCGCTTGAAGTCGCCGTCGCGCGTGAGGCTCTTGAGATAGTCCGTGTAGACCTTGTCGTACATGGCGTAGCTGACTACCTGTTCGTCGGTTGCGTCCATATCGAACTCATCCTTGAGCTTCTTTCTGATCGCGTCGAAATCGACAGGTTCGAGCAGTTCGCCCGGCCTGCATGTGATAGGCTTCTTGTCCTTGAGGACGAGCTTCTGCAGTTTTTCATTGAAGCCGCCCATCGGCTGCCCCATCATTCCTTCGAAGAAGGATACTACCGAATCCGGGAAGTCGACGCCCTGAGCCTTCTCGTAGATGTTCTCAGGCGTGTATCCGTTCTGGACCATGAATATCGCCATGTCGCCGACGCACTTCGAGGAAGGCGTGACCTTTACGATATCGCCAAACATCTGGTTCACCTGGATATACATATCTTTTACTTCCTGGAACTTGTCGCCGATGCCGAAGCTCTCGACCTGAGGCTTCAGGTTCGAATACTGTCCGCCAGGAAGTTCATACTTGTATATCTCGGCCGAGCTCGCCTGGAGTCCGGATTCGAAGTTCTTGTATACAGGACGGACCGCTGCCCAGTAATCCGCGATCGTCTGGAGTTCGTCAGGATCCATGCCAGTGTCTCTCTCTGTTCTTTCGAGAGCCGCGACTACAGAGTTGAGGTTCGGCTGCGACGTGAGTCCCGACATGCTCGAGATCGCCGCGTCAACGATGTCGACTCCGGCCGCTGCGGCCATGAGGATCGTCGCGACGCCGTTCCCGCTCGTGTCGTGCGTGTGCAGATGCACCGGGATCTTCAGCTCATCCTTGAGGGCACCGATGAGTTCCTTCGCGGCCATAGGTCTGAGCAGGCCCGACATGTCCTTGATGCCGAGGATGTGAGCGCCTCTGCTCTCGAGTTCCTTCGCCATCTTCACATAGTAATCGAGCGTGTATTTCTTTTTCTCCGGATTCAGGATATCGCCCGTATAGCAGATGCACGGCTCGGCGATCTTGCCCTGCTTCAGCGTCTCATCGAGAGCGACGCTCATGCCTTCGATCCAGTTCAGCGAATCGAAGATCCTGAACACGTCGATGCCCGCTTCCGCGGATGTCCTTACAAACTCTCTGATGACGTTATCCGGATAGTTCTTGTATCCTACCGCGTTCGCTCCTCTGATGAGCATCTGGAATGGAACGTTCGGGATCATCTCTCTCAGTTTGTGGAGCCTCTCCCACGGAGATTCCTTCAGGAATCTGTAGGCCGTGTCAAATGTGGCTCCGCCCCACATCTCGAACGAGAAGAGGTCTTTCTCGTATATTGCCGCGGCGGACGCGACTTTGTACATGTCTACGCTCCTCACACGCGTCGCGAGCAGCGACTGCTGGGCGTCTCTCATCGTGGTATCGGTGATCATCAGCCTCTTCTGGTCGAGCACGTACTTCGTGACCGCTTCGGGGCCTTCCTTGTCGAGCAGGTATTTCAGGCCGTCAGCTTTCGCTACTTCCGAAGCCGGGAATACAGGACGGTCAGGATGATCGAACTTCGGCTTGTTGCCGTGAGTCTCATTTACATACTTGTTTCCGAGGAATCCGAGGATCTTCTGCTCGGTATTCACGGGATGCGTTACGTCGAACAACTGCGGGTTCTTTCCGATGAAGCCGGTATTGCAGTTCCCGTTCTTGAAGTCTTCGCTCTCGATGACGTTTATGAGGAAATCCTTGTTCGTCTTTACTCCGCCGATCTCGAATTCTTCAAGCGCTCTCTTCGACTTCCTTCTCGCGTCTTCGAACGTGCG
>JAZAUJ010000023.1:0-9369 GCA_036342375.1 Anaerovoracaceae bacterium
CGGCTTCGATATCCTTGTGGACAGATAAAATGACAATATGAAAGCCAGAGCCAGTGACAGTATCATAATGTATACGAGCTGGCTCCTGATTATCGACATCGTGGACGCAACGGGGTACAGCGGCGTGACCATATACATCACCGCGTTTGTTTCCCTGTCAAGATATCCCGCGTATATCAGGATTTTGTTTTTTCCCTGCCTTGTGTTTATCGTTTTGGAAACAGAGTTGAGCTTTGATTTGCTCAGCAGCGATTTCGCCTGCGTTACGTATTGTGCATACTGGTAGTCCGAAACATCCTGCGGATATATAATAAGCCCGTTTTCTTCGACCTGTATGTAGAGATCGGTATCGCGCGAGGCTTCTGTCACGCTCGCGAAAAATGATGACTGGTCGTCGGATCTGTAGTCCGACGCCAGCTGGGTCGCCGTATCCGTCGCGGTCTTTGTCTTCATGTATTCATAATAGTTGTCCATGAAAAATATCTGAAGGAACCACATGAACCCCACGATCACGACTGCGAAAACAAGGAAACACAGCCAGACGCGGAACTTAATGCTTTTGAAATCGATTCTAAGCCTCAAATTTGTATCCCACTCCTCTTATCGTCACGATATAGTCGCCGTAAGGACCAAGCGCGAAACGCAGGTTCTTTATATGCGTATCTATAGTCCTGTCGTTGCCGTAATAATCATATCCCCAGATATCCTGGAGCAGCTGATCCCTTGAGAGCGCGATATTCTTGTTCTCAACGAGATAGAACAGCAGGTCGTATTCTTTCGGCGTAAGGTCGACCTTCTCGCCGTCTACCGTCACGTCGCGGCCGGGTATATCTATCTTCAGGCCGCCGAATTCTATCTCTCCCGGTTCGTCTCTCTCCGGGGCCGGCTGCACATTGTGTCTCGCGAGGACCGCCTGTACGCGCGCCATGAGTTCTTTGGGGCTGAACGGCTTCGTGACGTAATCGTCTATACCGAGCTCGAACCCGAACAGCTTGTCGTACTCTTCGTTCCTCGCTGAAAGCATTATGATCGGGACGTCTTTTATTTTCCTTATTTCCTTGCACGCGGAAAAGCCGTCGAGTTTCGGCATCATAACGTCCATGATCACGAGATCATAATCGTTGAGCTTGCACATGCCTACGGCCTCCATGCCGTCGGCCGCCTCGTCGACGTCGTATCCGTTGAACTCGGAATATTCTCTTATGACTTCCCTTATTTTATCCTCATCATCAACCACAAGTAATTTCGACATATATTCCCTCCGATGGGCTATATTTTACCATAAAAAGAGCAGCATGCCATAAATATTAAAATGATAGATAATACGGTTGACAATATGTCAATGCCGTGATAACATAATATTTTTATTTGCCGAACCCGGAAAAAAGGTGTATACTTTTAATCAGTGGGAGGAAGCAGAAAATGTACAATATCGGCGATAAAGTAGTATATCCTATGCACGGCGCCGGAGTGATAGAGGGGATCGAAAGCAAGGAGATCCTCGGACAGGAGAGAGAGTATTATATCCTTCACGTGCCGGGCGACAACATGAAGATAATGATTCCTGTAGATACCGCGGACTCCATAGGCGTTCGAAAGGTCATAGACAGGAAAGAGATAAAGAAAGTTTTCGATACACTGAGCGACGAATCGACGGACATGCCTTCGAACTGGAACAGGAGAAACCGCGGAAACACTGACAAACTCAAGACCGGCGATATATTTGAAGTTGCGGAAGTCGTCCGCAATCTCATGAGGCTCGAAGCCGAAAAACATCTCTCGGCCGGCGAAAAGAAGCTCATGACGAACGCGAGACACATACTTCTGACAGAAATGGTGCTTGCGGCGGAAGCGGAATCCGAACCTGAGAAGATCGCGGAGATGATAGATGAGGCGGTCGGACTTTAGGTGCGAAAGGCGTATCGATGCATTGATAATAATAGCGATATCCGGCGGGGGACATGCCCGCCGTTTTTTTGCGTAAAATTCCCGGGGACGTGCGAAACGGCGGGGACGTTGAAAAATCACCGCGCCGCCGGCGCGTTTTCTTGAATGTGCACATGCGTTTGTGGTAAGATAATATGATATTACATCAATAAAGGAAGGGAGGTGAAAATCATGCTTAAGAAAATGCTCAGGATCCTGCTTACTATCGCGGGAGGCGCTATCGGTTACGGGCTGTACGCTCTGACGACTTATCTGCTGAAGATCAGTCAGTACAGACACGCCGTCGAGAATCTGTCACTCTGGCAGCAGATCGGTATTTCGGCATTATTTATTATTTTATTCGGATTTATATTTTTCAAGATAACGCCGCTCCTCAACAGACAGAGCAGGAAAATCAGCAGCAATATTGAAACGGAACTGCAGTCGTTTTCATCGAGTGAAGTCATACTCGGCTTCATCGGGCTCGTGCTCGGACTGTTCATGGCATATCTCATAAGTCCGATATTCCGCTCGATAAATGTGCCGTATCTCCCGACAGTGCTTACGATACTTGCGTATATACTGCTCGGTTATTTAGGCGCCGTCATTTTTTCGAGGCGGTCCATCGACTTTATTCCTTCGATGGTGGCCCAGAGGCGGTCTGACAGAGAAACGAAGAAAAAGAAGAAGAGCCCGGCCGCGCCGAAGATACTCGATACGAGTGTGATAATCGACGGGCGGGTAGCCGATATAATAAAGACCGGATTTCTTGAAGGGCCGATCATTATTCCGGAATTCGTACTTCTCGAACTGCAGCATATCGCCGATTCCTCCGACAGCCCGAAGCGGAACCGCGGAAGGCGCGGACTCGACATTCTGAAGAGGATGGAAACGGAATACGGTATCGAGATCTATACTCCGGAAGATCAGAAAGAACTGAAGGAGCTCGGAGAGATACCTGAAGTCGATATAAAGCTGCTGAAACTGGCGCAGATGATGAACGGCAAGGTCGTGACGAACGACTATAACCTGAACAAGGTCGCCGGGATACAGGGCGTAGAAGTGCTGAATATCAACGAACTCGCGAACACGCTCAAGCCGGTCGTCCTTCCGGGAGAGCGCATGTCGCTTTTCCTCGTCAAGGACGGCAAGGAGCGCAATCAGGCTGTCGGCTATCTCGATGACGGGACTATGATCGTCGTTGAGGACGGCAAAAAGTTCATCGGAAAGACTATCGACATCACGGTCACGAGCGTGCTCCAGACAGCGGCGGGCAGGATGATATTCGGAAAGCCCGAGAAGAAGAGGGCGTAAGCGCCGGAAGGAGAACATGAAAACAGGAGTTATTATTGCCGCGGCCGGCGCGGGAACGCGGATGGGGCGCGGCGAACCGAAACAGTTCATGGATATCGGCGGCGTCCCGATGCTTGAGAAGTCGGCCCGCGTTTTCCGGGATATGCCGGAGATATGCGGCCTCATCGTCACATCCGCGGAGCATTATGTGCGCCGCACTGAGGATGTGCTGCGGAGCGCCGGGATAGAAGCCGACGTCATTTCCGGCGGAGCCGAGCGGCAGGATTCCGTGAGGCTCGCCGTCGAACATATGGCGGAGGCGCATCCCGACTGGGACTGCGTGCTTATACATGACTGCGCGAGACCGTTCGTTTCGGAAGACATAGTGCGGAGGTGCATAAAGGCGGCTTCGTCTGCCGGGGCCGCCGTTCCCGTGGTGCCCGTGAAGGACACGATAAGGGAGCGCGGACGCACTCTCGACCGCAGCGGTCTTTTTGCGGTGCAGACGCCGCAGGGGTTCAGGGCAGATGTTATTATCAATGCCCACAGACGCGCCGCGGAGGAAGGATTCAGGGGAACAGACGATATATCGCTCGCTGAAAGGCTCGGAACGGTCCCGGAGATGATAGAAGGAAGCTATAATAATATCAAGATAACGACGCCGGAAGATCTCGCGCGGGCGGGATGCGCCCCTAAAACTGCCTGCAGGACAGGTTCGGGCTTTGACGCGCACAGGTTCGCTGAAGGCCGGGAACTCGTGCTCGGAGGGGAGCTGTTCCCCGGGGAGACCGGGCTCGCGGGCCATTCTGACGCGGACGTCCTGCTCCACGCAGTCATGGACGCGCTGCTCGGCGCGGCCGGGCTCGGTGACATAGGACGTCACTTTCCGGACACGGATGATGCGTACAGAGGCATCTCAAGTATGGAACTTCTGGGACGCGTCGCCGATATGATAAGAGACGCCGGATACGCGGCCGGGAATATAGACGCGACGGTCATCTGCGAGAGGCCGAAGATAGCGCGTCTCACGGAGGCCATGGGGAAAAATATTGCCGGGAAGCTCGGCATTGATACGGAAAATGTAAATGTGAAAGGCACGACGACGGAAGGCATGGGATTCGCCGGGAGGGGCGAAGGCATCGCCGCGTGCGCCGTGTGCACCATATATCTGACAGAAGGAGAATAGTCAAATGAGAATGAGCAAACTGCATATGAACACGCTGAAGGAAGTCCCGAACGACGCTGTCGTCCCGAGTCATATCCTGCTCGTGAGGGCGGATATGATCAGGCAGGGAGCTTCGGGGATCTACGGGTTCATGCATATGGGTTACAGGTCGCTGCGCAAGATCGAACAGATCGTGCGCGAGGAGATGGACGCGATCGGCGCGCAGGAGATACACGTTTCCGCGATATCGCCGGCTGAGCTGTGGCAGGAATCGGGGCGCTGGAACGATTACGGACCGGAACTGTGGAGGATAAAGGACAGGAACGGACGCGACTTCTGCCTCGGGGCCACGCATGAAGAGGTGTTCACGGATCTCATAAGGCACGATACGAGTTCATACAGGCAGCTTCCGTTCTCGCTCTATCAGATCCAGACGAAGTACAGGGATGAGGCGCGCCCGCGGTTCGGTCTCATGAGGAGCCGCGAATTCGTGATGAAGGACGCGTATTCGTTCAACGCCGATCCGGAAAGTCTCGACGAGACTTACAATGAGATGTTTGACGCCTACGGCGTGATATTCAGAAGATGCGGGCTGGACTTCCGTCCTGTAGAGGCTGATACCGGCGCGATAGGCGGCAGCAATTCCCACGAATTCACGGCGCTTTCCGAGGTCGGCGAAAGCTCCATCGTTTACTGCGACGAGTGCGGCTACGCCGCGACGGACGAGCGCGCGGAATGCACGGACGATCCCGCTTCCGACGAGGAGATGAGACCGCTTGAGAAGGTACTGACGCCTGGAACGAAGACGATAGAGATGGTGGCGGATTACCTCGGGCTGGACAAGACGCAGACCATAAAGGCATTGCTGTTCCAGACGCTCGATGAAGAGATGAAGGTGAACGGCTATGTCGCGGCGTTCGTAAGGGGCGATCGCGAGGTGAATACGATAAAGCTCGTCAATGCTCTAGGTATACCGGAGTACGCGCTCGAATTCGCGGAAGAAGAGAATATGGAGGAGGCGTGCGGCTGCGTCGGCGGGTTCACGGGCCCGATGCATCTGCATGACTGCACGATAGTTGTGGACAGCGAGCTTACGGGCATGAAGAATCTCTGCGCGGGAGCCTGCGAAAAAGACCACCATTATATAAACATGAACTACGGAAGAGATTACGACGGCGATATCGTGACGGACATAAAGCTTCTAAAAGAAGGTGACAGATGCCCGAAGTGCGGGACCCCGGTCAGAGGAGCGCGCGGCATCGAGGTCGGGCAGGTCTTCAAGCTCGGCACGAAATACAGTGAATCGATGCACGCGGTGTATAAAGATGAGCACCAGAAAGAGCATCTGATATGGATGGGCAGCTACGGCATAGGCGTGAGCAGGACGCTCGCGGCGGTGGTCGAGCAGCATCACGACGATAAGGGCATCATCTGGCCTGTCGCTGTCGCGCCGTATGAAGCCATAATCACGATCGTGAAAAACAGGGACGAGAAGCAGACGGAACTCGCCGAGAAGATATATCAGGAACTTCTGAGCGAGGGCGTTGAAGTGCTGCTGGACGACAGGAATGAGCGTCCGGGAGTGAAATTCAACGACGCTGAGCTTCTCGGCATCCCGGTCGCCATCACGGTCGGCCGCGGCGCCGCTGAAGACATTGTGGAATACAAACTCAGGCGTGAAAGCGAGAAGGAAGAGATACCGGCGGATGAGGCGGTCCGCAGGGCAGCAGAACTTATCAACAGAGAAAGAGATGGAAGATTCAACCTCGGAGAAAAATAAAAAAACTTCATTCCGCGACCTGCTGAAGCTGTTCGTGATATTTTTCAGGATAGGTCTTTTCACGATCGGCGGCGGCATGGCAATGATCCCTGTCGTCGAGGATATCGCGGTGAATAAATATAAATGGTACACGGAGGAAGAGGTCATAGACGTGATCGCGGTATGCCAGGCTCTGCCCGGCGTCATCGCGATAAACATGGCCACATACATCGGCAGCGAGCGGCGCGGCATCGCCGGCGCGCTCGCCGCGACCATCGGCGTCATCATGCCTTCGTATATCATCATATCCGCCATCGTCATACTGCTCGGGCAGATACCGGACAACAGATACGTAGAGGGTATGTTCACGGGCATGAAGGCCTGCGCGGCCGGACTCATAGCGGTCGCGGCGTGGAACATAGCGCGCAAGACGGTGAAAGACGCGTTCACCGCGATAATAGCGGCGGTCGTGTTCATCGCTATCGCGTTTTTCGATGTGAACGCCGTTCTCGGCGTGCTGTTCGGCGCGGCGTGCGGCCTCATAGCCATGGCGGTAAAGAATTCAAAAGCGGCCGGAAAAGAAACGAAGCGGAACGGGGGCAAAGACGAAATATCCGGAGGCCCCGGCGATAAGGGAGGAGACGGCGATGTTCATTAAACTCTGCCAGCTCTTCGTCACGTTCGCGAAGATAGGGATATTCGGATTCGGCGGCGGCCTTGCCATACTGCCCCTGATATATCAGGGCGTGAACCAGTTCGGCATGATGAGCGCGTCCGAATTCGCCAAGGTAGTCGCCATATCTCAGGCGACGCCGGGCCCGATAGCGGTGAATGCGGCTACATATGTAGGCCTTAAATTCGCCGGCTTCCCGGGCGCTACGGCGGCGACGGTCGGCGTTGCGCTCCCGTCATTTGTGCTCGTGCTTCTTACAGTTAAATTCATAGACCGGTACAGGAAGAGCAAGGGACTGCAGGCCGTGTTCGACGGCATCAGACCCGCGACAGCGGGCCTTCTCGCCGCGGCGTTCGTATTCGTCGCCGAGACATCGCTGTTCGTCGGGAACACATACCGCCCTGCATTGATACCGCTCCTCATATTCGCGGCGACCGTCGTCGCGTCGGGGAAATTCAAAGTCAGCCCGATACTGCTCATCATCCTGTCCGGCGTACTGGGGGCGTTTATATGTGGATAGGCGGAGCCAGAGCGATCATCAGGGACCGCGAGGGGAAAATACTCATGGTATGTCAGCAATGCGAGGAGCGCAGGATATGGATGGCTCCCGGCGGCGGCTGTGAGGACGGCGAACTTTCGTGCGAGACCGCGGTGCGCGAGGTAAAGGAAGAGACGGGGCTCGACGTCACGGTCGAACGTCTCATCTGGCATGTCGAACAGCGTCGCGAAGACGGAGAGACCCGCTTTGTCGATTTCTTTCTGTGCTCGGCGGAAAACGATGAAGAGCCGGAACTCGGGAGAGACCCCGAATTCGACGACGAGCATCAGCTTCTCCGCGGCATAAAATACGTCTCGCGCGGGGAGATGCAGACGCTCGACGTCTATCCCAAATACATGAAAGATGAACTCTTCCGCATCCTTGACGGCGAATGCCCGGACAGGGACGTGTATAAGATAAGAGAAAAGTGAAAATCAGCACCGGAAATATGAAAGAGGTAAAAAATGAAGATATTTACGATCGAAATGGAAAACGGCGATATCATGAAGGGCGAACTTTACGAAGATATCGCGCCGGAAACTGTGGCGAACTTTGAAAAAATCGCGAACTCCGGGATGTACGACGGAACGATATTCCACAGAGTGATCCCCGGGTTCATGATCCAGGGCGGCGACCCGAAAGGCGACGGCACGGGCGGTCCCGGATGGACGATAAAGGGCGAGTTCGCGGCCAACGGTTTCAAAAACGACCTGAAACACACGAAAGGCGTGCTTTCGATGGCGAGAACAATGATGCCGAATTCGGCAGGCTCGCAGTTTTTCATCATGGTAGCCGACGCCCCGCATCTCGACGGACAGTACGCGGCATTCGGCAGAGTCACCGACGGCATCGAAGTCGCCGAGAAGATCGTGATGACTCCGCGTGACAGGAATGACAGACCCGATACGCCTCAGGTCATGAAGAAAGTCACGGTGGAGGATAAATAGCAATGAACGAATTGTGTGCGAAGTATATAGATGAGGGTTTTGACGAAAACGGCGTGCTCAGCAGCATAAGTTTCAAAAACACAGAGCATTTCAATTTCGCGTACGACGTTCTCGACGCGAATGCCGCATCAATGCCGGACAAGCTCTGCCTCTGGTATGCCGATCATGAAAAGAATGAAAAGAAATTCACATACCGCGATATGAAGATACTGTCGGACAAAGCGGCGAATTACTTCAGGAGCCTCGGCATCGGCAGGGGCGACCGCGTCATGCTTGTCCTCAGGAGACATTATCAGTTCTGGACGGCGATACTCGCGCTCCATAAGATCGGAGCTGTCGTCATACCGGCGACATATCAGCTGAAGGAAAGCGATTTCAGGTACAGATTCGAAACGGGCGGCCTTAAAGCGATCGTCGTGACGGACCGTGAAAATACCGCTGAAGAGGCCGGCAGAGCGCTCGACAGTATCGGGAGCGACGCGATAAGGATCATGACCGGGACGCCTCTTCCGGGATGGGACTCGTTCGACGAGGGCGTCGCGCGGGCGTCTGAGGAATGGGAGCGCGTGCCGACAGACGGCAGCGACATCATGCTCATATTCTTCACATCCGGCACGACCGGATATCCGAAGATGGTGCAGCACGATTTCCGCTATCCGCTCGGTCACTATATCACGGCGAAATACTGGCAGAATGTAGACCCCGAGGGCCTGCATTTCTCCGTCGCGGACACGGGCTGGGGCAAGGCGCTGTGGGGCAAGCTTTACGGTCAGTGGCTGTGCGGCGCCGCGGTATTCGTCTATGATATGGACAATTTCGTGCCTCACGATTTCCTGTCTCTGTTCGGGCGTTTCCCGATCACGACATTCTGCGCTCCGCCGACCGCCTACCGCGTGTTCGTGAAGCGCGATCTTTCGAAATACGATTTTTCGAAACTGAAATATGTCACGACGGCCGGCGAGGCGCTGAGCCCGGAAGTGTGGCAGAATTTCTACAGGCAGACAGGTCTCAAGATCATGGAAGGGTTCGGCCAGACGGAGACGACGATGTCTCTGGGCAATCTGACCG
>JAZAUJ010000024.1:0-9147 GCA_036342375.1 Anaerovoracaceae bacterium
ATTCTTCCGTCCCGCTGAGCGGCCAGAACGACAAGGGCGGCGAGGCGGACCTCGAAGAGATGATAGCCGCGAAAAGCGACAATGACCCCGAGATGGTGCTCATAGCTAAAGAGATCGAAGCATTGATACAAAATTATATCGGGAATGTCCTGAGCGATCTTGAACGCGAAGTGGTGGTGGAGTACATGAAGGGCATGTCATGCGGCGAGATCGCGGAAATGACGGGGCGCGACCCGAAAACGGTCTACAACGCGATAAGCCGCGCGAAGAAAAAAATCGCAGAGCTTCTGGAGGATCAGTGAGGCGCTCATCAATGCGTTCCGGCGGCGTATCCGCGCCCGCCGGTATGCTGTCTGCAGGGTAAAATAAACGTGCAGACTGTTTACAAAGTACCCTGAGTATTGTAAAATCAATAGGTACAATATTATTACGCGCTGTTGTAGCTCAGTCGGTAGAGCACTTCCTTGGTAAGGAAGAGGTTCGGCAGTTCAAGTCTGCTCAACAGCTCCAGCATATATCAGTGAAAATTTTTTTGTTAGGAGGATCACGATAATGGCAAAACAGAAGTATGAAAGAACCAAGCCGCATGTAAACATCGGAACTATCGGTCACGTAGACCACGGAAAGACAACGCTGACGGCGGCTATCACGAAGGTGCTGAACGCTAAGTACGGACTAGGCTCGAACGTGGAGTTCGACGAGATCGACAAGGCGCCTGAAGAAAAGGAAAGAGGCATCACGATCTCATCGGCGCACGTAGAATATGAGACGCCGAACAGACACTACGCTCACGTAGACTGCCCGGGACACGCTGACTATGTAAAGAACATGATCACGGGAGCCGCGCAGATGGACGGAGCTATCCTGGTAGTAGCAGCGACAGACGGCCCGATGCCGCAGACAAGAGAACATATCGTACTTGCCAGACAGGTAGGCGTACCATACATCATCGTGTTCCTGAACAAGTGCGACATGGTAGATGACGAAGAACTGCTCGACCTCGTGGAGATGGAAGTAAGAGAACTGCTCGACGAGTACGATTTCCCAGGAGACGACACACCGATCATCAGAGGATCGGCGCTGAAGGCGCTCGAGAACCCGACAGACGAGAAATGGGCGCAGCCGATACTCGATCTGATGGAGACAGTAGACACATATATACCAGAACCGCAGAGAGATACGGACAAGCCGTTCCTGATGCCGGTAGAGGACGTGTTCTCTATCACAGGAAGAGGAACAGTAGCTACGGGAAGAGTGGAAAGAGGAACACTCAAGATGAACGACGAAGTCGAGATCGTAGGACTGACGGACGAGAAGAGGAAGGTAGTCGTAACGGGGATCGAGATGTTCAGGAAGCTGCTGGACGAAGCTGTACCGGGAGATAACATCGGAGCACTGCTGAGAGGAGTGCAGAGAGATGAGATCGAAAGAGGACAGGTACTGGCGGCGCCGGGAACGATCCATCCGCATACACACTTCAAGGGACAGGTATATGTACTGAAGAAGGAAGAAGGCGGAAGACATACGCCGTTCTTCAACGGATACAGACCGCAGTTCTATTTCAGGACGACAGACGTAACGGGAGACCTGAAGCTGCCGGAAGGCACAGAGATGTGTATGCCGGGGGACAACGTAGTGATGGAGATCACGCTGATCACACCGATCGCTATAGAAGAAGGACTGAGATTCGCTATCAGAGAAGGCGGAAGGACAGTAGGATCCGGAGTCGTTACGGAGATCATCGAGTAAGATAACTCTGAGACCGGAAATATGAAAGACAGGCGGAGCGCTTCGGCGCTCCGCTTTTGCTGTCGCCTGCATTTTCCGCGCATCGCGTTGTGTATTCGGGGGTTACAATTCACGCGATTAGTGATAGAATATAATGCGATATGCGGCGCATTGCTGCCGCATTTTATTGACCGGGAGATATGTGATGGGAAAGATGAAAATATGCGTCCCCATTATGGGGCGTTATCCGGAGGAAATGAAAGAACAGGCCGCGCTCGCGCGGGATCTGCCCTGCGACATCATAGAGATGCGCGCCGACTTTATGACGCCGGAGCATTACATGGACATGGATATCATGAGAGAACTTGTGCGGGAAGTGAAGGCCGTTTCCGGGAAACCCCTGATATACACGCTCAGGACTGCCGGCGAAGGCGGATGGGCCGTAAAGCTGACGCGCAGCGATTATCTCGAACATATCAGGACCGCCGCGGAAGAAACGGACGCGGATATCGTTGACATTGAAGGATTCGGCGCGGGCGATGACGATTACGACCCGGAAAGGACCGCGCTGCTCTGCGGCCTCGTGAATCAATGCGGGAAGCGGACGATCGTTTCCAGCCATGACATGGACGGGACGCCGCCGGTCGAGGATATAGTGATAAAATTCTGCGCGCTGGACAATATGGGCGGCGATATACTCAAGGTCGCGGTCTTCGCGCGCAGTGAAGAAGATACATACGCATTGCTGGAGGCTTCGAGGATATTCCATGAAAATTACAGCGGAACGCCGCTCATCGCCATAGCGATGGGGGAAGCCGGAAAAACGAGCCGGATATGCGGCGGCGACTTCGGTTCCGTGATGACATTCGCTTCGGGGGTCGCGCAGTCGGCGCCGGGGCAGATGCCCGCCGCGGAGCTCAGGCAGGCTATAGATGAGTATTATGGAGAGAAATAATATCATAGAAATAAAAAATCTCGTCTTTGAATACATAAAACCGGAGAGCGGGGAAAAGTTCCGCGCTCTGGACGATGTTTCAATGTCTGTGGAAGAGGGATCGTTCGTCGCGGTGATAGGAAGGAACGGCAGCGGAAAATCGACGATAGCGAAATGCATGAATGCGCTGCTGCTTCCTGCGGACGGCAGTGTTGTCGTGGGCGGCTGGGATACGACCGACGAGGAGCATGTATGGGATATCCGGCAGACCGCGGGCATGGTGTTCCAGAACCCTGACAACCAGATAGTTTCCGCGATCGTGGAGGACGACGTCGCGTTCGGCCCTGAGAATCTGGACATCGAGCCGGCCGTCATAAGACAGCGCGTAGACGACGCTCTCGATTCGGTGAAGATGGGGCCGTACAGGAAAAAGGCGCCGCATCTTCTGTCCGGCGGGCAGAAGCAGAGGATAGCGATCGCCGGGGCCGTCGCGATGAGGCCGAAATGCATCATATTCGACGAGCCGACGGCCATGCTCGACCCGAGCGGGCGCAGAGATATCATGGAGATCATCAGAAAGCTGCACCGGGAAGGCATCACGGTCGTGCTTATCACGCACTTCATGGAGGAGGCGGCGCAGGCTGACAGGATCGTCATACTGGACCGCGGCAGGATCGCGATGGACGGGACGCCGCAGGAAGTGTTCAGCAGCAGGCAGGCTCTCATAGATCTCAGCCTTGATGTGCCGGTCGCTGTGGAGATCAGGCACGGGCTCGCGGTGAAGGGCATAGATCTGTCTGAAGATATTGTGGATGAAGATGAACTGGTGGAGGCTGTATGTCGATACAAGTAAAGAACATCAGTTATATATACAACGAAGGGCTCCCCGACGAGACGAAGGCGATAGATGATATAAGCTTTGATATCAGCGACGGCGAATTCGTCGGCATCATCGGGCACACCGGCTCCGGGAAATCGACATTGCTGCAGCATCTGAACGGCCTTCTGAGCCCGAAGGAAGGGCAGATAATCGTCGGCGGGACGGATATCACGGCTGAAGGCGTATCAATGCTGGAGGTCAGGCGGAAGGTCGGTCTCGTTTTCCAGTATCCTGAGTATCAGCTGTTCGAGGAGACAGTCGAGCGCGATGTGGCGTTCGGGCCGAAGAATCTCGGGATATCTGATGAGGAGATAGAGGAAAGAGTCCGCGAGGCGATAGAGCTCGTCGGTCTCGATTTTGATGCCGTCCGCGACAAGTCGCCGTTCGATCTTTCGGGCGGGCAGAAGAGGCGCGTCGCTATCGCGGGCGTTATAGCCATGCGGCCGGAGGTGCTGATACTGGACGAGCCGACGGCGGGACTCGACCCGCAGGCTCACAGGGATATCCTGCAGATGATCAGGAATATCCACGAAGGCGAGATGTCGATAATCATACTCGTTTCGCATAACATGAACGATATCGCGCAGTTTTCTGACCGCGTGCTCGTGATAGATGAGGGAAGGCTCGTGATGAACGATACGCCGCGGAAAATATTCGCGAGGGCTGATGAACTCAGCGAGATCGGGCTCGGACTTCCGGATGTCACGAGGATAATGAGAAAGATAAAGGACAGGGGCCTTGACGTCCCGACAGATATTTTCACGGTGTTCGAAGCAGAGCAGGCTCTGGGCGAACTGCTGGGAAAAACGGATTGATACATGATCAGGAACATTACAATCGGACAATATTTCGCGACGGAGTCGAAGATACATTCGCTCGATGCGAGAACAAAGATCATAGCGTCGCTCGCTTACATAGTGGCGCTGTTCGTGCTGCATACGTTCCCGGGATTCATTTTCGCGACCGTCGTTCTCGGCATAGTGATCGCCGTGTCCAAAGTCCCGTTCAATTTCATTGTCCGGGGGCTGAAGCCGGTGGTCATTATAATAATATTCACATTCGTATTGAACCTGTTCATGTACCCGGGCGATGTGCTTGTCCGGCTCGGGCCGCTCACTATTACGGACAACGGGCTGTATAAGGCGCTGTTCCTGGGATTCAGACTGATACTGCTCATCATCGTATCATCGATGCTGACGCTGACGACACGGCCGATAAGTCTGACGGACGGGCTCGAATCGCTCATGAAGCCTCTCGCGAAGATCGGCGTGCCGGCGCATGAGCTCGCGATGATGATGACTATAGCGCTCAGATTCATCCCGACGCTCATCGACGAAACGGATAAGATCATGAAGGCGCAGCAGGCGAGAGGCGCTGATTTCGAGACCGGGAATGTCATGCGCCGGGCGAAGGCGCTCATACCGATACTGGTGCCGCTGTTCATAAGCGCTTTCAGGATAGCGCAGGACATGGCGATGGCCATGGAAGCGAGATGTTATCACGGCGGAAACAGGAGGACGCGCATGGAACCGATGAAATACGGGAAGAACGACGCTGTTGCGTTCGTGCTCCTGATACTGTTCATGGGCGCGTGTGTGCTCGAAAGGATATTCTTATGAACCTGAAAACAAGGCGGCTCGCGGAGGCTGCCGTTATAGCGGCTGTCTACGCTGTGCTGACTGTCGTTCTCGCTCCGATCAGCTACGGCCCGCTGCAGCTCCGCGTGAGCGAGGCGCTCACAGTGCTTCCTGCGTTTACGCCCGCGGCTGTGCCGGGGCTGTTCATCGGCTGTTTCATAGCGAATATAATGAGTCCGGTCGGGCTCCCGGACATTGTGCTCGGCAGCGCGGCAACGCTGATCGCCGCGTATTTTTCGTATAAACTGAAGGACAGACCGGCGCTCGTGCCGCTGCCGCCTGTCATTGTGAACGCGGTCATCATCGGCGCGGAGCTCAAGATACTCTACGCTCCGCAGATGTCGCTCGCGGCGTGCATGGGGTGGGTCGCGCTCGGAGAGGCCGGAGCGTGCTATCTGATCGGATATCCGCTCATGAAACTTCTGAAGCGTTATCCCGGAATATTCGGAGGCGGAAGATGAGGCAGCGCAGACTGAAAAATCTCGATGAAAAACTGGAAGAATACGGGCAGTACAGACTTACGGACGCGCATGAGCGCCGCGGCGCATGGCACGGATATTTCGGCCGCGAAGGCGACATGTTCCTCGAGATCGGAAGCGGCAAGGGGAAATTTCTCATGAGCCTCGCCGAAGCGTTCCCGGAAAATGACTATATCGGTTTCGAATGTCAGCAGAGCGTGCTCGTGCGGGCGCTTGAGAAAGCGTGCGCGGCCGGCATGCCGAATATTGTATTCGCCGATAATAAAGTATATGATATACGCAGTTACTTCGCGGACGATGAGCTCGCCGGGATATATCTGAATTTCAGCGACCCGTGGCCGAAGGCGCGCCACGCGAAGCGCCGTCTCACGCACAGGGATTTTCTCAGAGCGTACCGGGATGTCGTGAGGAGCGGCGGCTTCATCGAATTCAATACCGATAACGACGATCTGATCGAGTTCACGATCGACGATGCAGGCGCCGCAGGGTTCGAAACAGCGGGACTTACCCGCGACCTTCACAGCTCCGGCCATGTATCCGCATCGTTCACGACGGAGTACGAAGAAAAATTCATGGCGCAGGGAAAAAACATAAACTATGTGAAAATATGCATTGATAAGGGGTGATGATATGCTGCTCGCAAAATCGAACGGGAGAGTTTTCCCGAAAGAAGACAAAATATTCGCGCTGAGCGGACGGGCGAAGGCGATGGAAAAGGAAGTCGGAAAGGACAATGTCATCAATGCGACGATAGGTTCGCTGATGGACGATGACGGACGTCTCGTCGTGCTGTCGTCAGTCATGGACGCGATAAGGCAGCTCGGGCCGGACGATTTCGCGGCTTACGCGCCGATAGGCGGGACGCCGGGATTCAGGGAGGCGGTCAAACGCGCCGCTTTCGGGAAGTATAAGCCGGAAAGATCCGTAGAGGTCTGCGCGGCTCCCGGCGGCACGGGGACCATAAGGAACTCGGTCTCGAATTACACGGCTGTGGGCGACACTGTGCTCACGGCGTCATGGTTCTGGCCGACATATACGAAGATCTGCAATGAGATAGGCCGCAGTCTGGACACGTATGAGATGTTCGCGGACGACGGCTCATATAATCTCGCCGGGCTGGAAGAAAAAGTGAAATCGCTCGTCGGTTCACAGGGAAGCTGCCTGGCGATCATAAATACGCCGGCCCACAACCCGACAGGATACTGCCTCAGCAATGAGGAGTGGCGCGATGTCGTGCGCATTTTCAACGAGGCCGTATCGGGCGGAGGCACCGGTACGATATTCGTCGACGCCGCGTATATCGACTTCGCCGGCGACCCTGAAGAATACAGAGAGTTCCTGAAGGAATTCGAGCGGCTGGACGAAAATGTCATGGTCATTATCGGATATTCGGCGTCAAAGACATTCACGCTGTACGGCATGAGGACGGGCGCCGCGATCTGCATGGCGGCGACAGATGAGCAGGCTGAGGAATTCAGGACGGTCATGGAATATTCTTCGCGGGCGACGTGGTCGAACTGCGTGCGCACAGGCCAGGCTGTCATAGAAAAGATATATGCCGATGATGTTTTACTTGACAAAGTGACCTCTGAAAGGGCAAAATATAGGAGCATGCTCATTAAGCGCGGACGCGTTTTCGAAGAGGCCGCGCAGAGCGCGGGACTTGACTGTGTCCCGTTCGATTCCGGGTTCTTTACCTGCGTGGAGTGCGATGATCCGGATGCCGTAAGCGCGGAGCTCGAGAAAAAAGGCGATTTCGTCGTGCCGTTCGCGAAGGGCATAAGGATATCGATAGCCGCTGTCTCTGAAGCGAAATGCGTGAAGATCGCCGGCGATATCGCGGATGTCATGAAATAGGATAAACGCCCGCCCATGCGGCGGGCATGCGCGCGGATGTAGTTCATTGGTAGAACACCGGCTTCCCAAGCCGGCAAGGCGGGTCCGATTCCCGTCATCCGCTCCATCCGGAGCCGAATCAGAGCGATCTGATCCGGCTCTTTTGTTTTCAACGATCTTATGTATTTTTCAATGCCCACGGCAATTTCTACCATGCTTTTAAAGTGCATTCAGTATGCGTGAAAAACCCATCAGGGACCCGCATCCCATAGGGAGTTCATGGGATGAAATGGCCAAGAGGGGAACCGAACATCGGTACAATTGCCTGAATCAAATCTTTTGTTCTACATGGCGCGTCGCGCCTCATATCAAATAATCATTTCGCACATTTGAGCGCCATAATTTCGGTAGTTATCATGAGGGCATGGAGGTGGAATGCCATGCTTAGAAAGAAAGATAAAGTCCTTGTGACAGACGAGGAAAGAACTGTCCTGATCCTGGCGCTCAACGAACTCAGAAACAAACTCATAGCAGAAGGTAAATATACGGATGCAGTAGATGAACTCATGCTCCGTCTCGCGGCTTAAAGCGTTCATCATTCTTTTCTACATGGCCCTGCCAATATCGGCGGGGCCTTTTTCATTTGCAAATCCACATGGTTGGTAGAAAGGATAAGAATGATGGAACTTAAAGTAGAAATGAAAAACAAACTGCAGGCAGATATCGCGGAAACTTCCGAAGAAAGCGTATGCCCGGTAATCCGTCGCCTTGCAGACATCGTCAGTATGCATTTCGAGTATTTCATGGAGGAGGTGGACGCTGACGAAGACGATCTCGTCCTTTTGAATGTGGTCACGCTCTACGGGAACGGGATGTACTGGTCTGCGCTCTCCATGCTCTCGCTCGCATTTTATTTGAAGGACATGGACGAACCGGGGGATATTGCGGCGACGATCGGATCCAGCGGAGATGAGCACTGTATGAAGGTATTTCTTGCAAAATTCTTAATGAGTTTATCGGCAGACCTGGATGCGATGTGTGAGATGCGTCTTAATAAACTGAACTGAGGTGATCAGCTATGGCAAAGGTAATAGCTATCTGCAACCAGAAAGGCGGAGTCGGTAAAACGACCACCACACTCAACCTAGGAGCGGGTCTCGCGCGGGAAGGTAAACGTGTTCTTCTTGTCGACGCAGATCCCCAGAGTGATCTTACTGCGTCTCTTGGCTGGAACGGTGACACTATCGAACAGTCTCTCGGCAGACTTATGTATCTTGCGACAAGAGAGTATAAACCTAATGTGTGGGAAGCAGTCCTCCATCATGAAGAACGTTTCTGTTTTCCGGGCAGACAGATTATATAAGCCTGAGATCCTTGATGAGAAAGCCGTGAAACGGCCGGAAGACTTCAGCCTGGAAGCATATTCAAAGCAGATTTTTGAGATGTATGATGGTGAACCGGTTGAAATCAGGCTCGGCTGCAGGAACGATCTTGCCAAGTATGTTGTTGATCGCTTTGGAGATAAGTTGGAAACGAAGCCTTTGTCGGGCTTGAGAGGAGCACGCTCTATCGCAGAAAACGTGAAGCCATAAAAGTGTTCGGCCTCGCCATGTGGGGAGGGTCGATCGAGGAGTTCCGGGAGTTCATGATCCC
>JAZAUJ010000025.1:0-9106 GCA_036342375.1 Anaerovoracaceae bacterium
GACGCGAACGGAAACGTCGTATCTAACACGGGACACGTCAAAGACGGTAACAACACATATGACACGAACGAAGTGACGAACCCGACACCGACAGAGCCTGAGAAGGATGTCTTCAAGGAAGGCAGCCTGACGCAGAGCATCGACGGTAAAGAAGTGAAGGCCGGCGACAAACTGGTCTACAAGATCACATACAAGAACACAACGGGCGAAGACGTTACGGCGACTATCAGGGATCCGATTCCTGAGAACAGCGAATTCGTATCCGCGGAAGACGGCGGAACGGGGTCCGGAGGAGTAGTGACATGGACGAAGTCTGTCGCTAAGGACGACAGCGTGACGGTCAGCTTCACTGTAAAGGTAAAAGAGAACAACGGTACAGTTGTCAGGAACAAGGCCGACGTCATTGAAGGCAATAACACTTACACGACGAATGAAGTCAAGAACCCGACGCCGACAGAACCTGAAAAGACTGTCTACACGGGAACGAATACGACTAACATCGACGGCAGAGTCGTACAGCCGGGACAGGTGCTGACATATAAGATCCACTATAAGAACACGACCGGCAAAACGGCAGATGTCACGATAACGGACAGGATCCCGGATCATACGTCATACGTCCCGAGTTCAGCGGACAACGGCGGAACAGAATCCGGCGGAGTCGTGACATGGAACAAGACGCTCGATGACGGAGAAGAGATAACCGTCAGCTTCAGCGTCAAAGTCGATGAAGACGCGAACGGAAACGTTCTGTCTAACACGGGTCATGTGCGCGACGGACAGAATACATACGACACAAATGAAGTCACGAACCCGACGCCGACAGAGCCGAAGAAGGATGTCTACAAGTACGACGGCACGACCGGTACGCAGAATTCCATCGACGGGAAACTTGTCCAGAGCGGCGACGAGCTGCTGTACAAGATCACGTACAAGAACACGACGGGAGAGGATGTGAAGGCGACTGTAACAGACAGCATCCCGGCGAACAGTGAATACGTTGACGGTTCCGCGGACAACGGCGGCAGTTATGCTGACGGAAGGGTCACGTGGAAGGATATCCCGGTCGAGGCAGGCGGCAGCGTGGAAGTAACGTTCAGAGTCAGGGTAAAGGCAAACGACGGTACGGAACTTACTAACGAAGCAACTGTCAATGACGGCAATAACGACTACACGACGAACGAAGTCAAGAATCCGACGCCGACAGACCCGACGAAGGACGTATACGGAAGCATTACGGAAACGTCTTCGATCGACGGCCAGACGGTCACGGTCGGACAGGAACTCGTGTACAGGGTGACTTACAAAAACACGACGGGCGTCAGAGAAGATGTGACCATCAGAGACAGGATACCGGAGTTCACCGAGTACATCGACGGTTCGGCTGACAATGACGGAGTATACGACGCCTCTCAGAATGAACTCAGCTGGAGGATGTTCCTCGATCCGGGCGAATCTGTGACTGTAATGTTCAGAGTAACGGTAACGACTGAAGTTGACGGAAGCGACATCGAGAATATCGCGAACGTCAGAGACGCGGAGAACGGCATTGATATAGACACGAACAAAGTCGTTAATCCGACGGAAGTCCCGGTAACTCCGCCGCCGGATAATCCGCAGGACGAAGAACCGCCGGTAACGCCGGGCGGCGATAATCCGCAGAATCCGACGCCCGCGTCACCTCCGTTCGTCAGGACGGGAGACACAGGTATCAGCGGGATCTGGGGACTGCTTGCGGCACTCGCGCTCGCGACAGGCATTGCTGCGATCGTGAGAAGAAAGCGCAGAGCATAACGGCGGACCGGAAAGCTGAATAGCATGAAAGCCTCCGCAGGGAAACCTGCGGAGGTTTTTTCGTATTTAAAAAATTTTTTGGTTATTTTTAACCAAAACGCTTGCATTTCGAAAAAACAGTGTTATAATAAAGTTGCAAACAGGTTATCAATAACCAAAGCAGAAAATAAAACAGGTATTCCCGGTATGAAAACAGTTTTCCCGGGGGAAAGGGTTAAAGACATGGATAGAAAGTATGATTCAGAGAAAAAGGCCCGTGCGGCAGAGGAGCAGGCGCTTGACGCGGGAGGGATCCCGGTCTGCGAGGAAATTTTTCCTGACCCTGAGTTCAGAAAGTATGTGAGCGACGTTGTCGATAAGGACAGGAATGGGCGGCTCACTGCCGACGAAATCAGAGCGGTCACGAAAATCAGGATAAAAGGTCCTTACCGCGACAGCGGCGAAACGCCCAGGCATCCCGCATCGTATCATCTCGTCGACCACGCGATAAGGGACCTCACCGGTATCGGGCAGTTCATCTGTCTCCGCGAACTTAGCATCAGGAACTGCGGTCTTGAACGCGCTGACCTTACGGGGAATGAAATGCTCAGGACCGTCGACGTCACCGGCAACAGGCTGCGGAGCATTGATTTGAGGAGGAATCCCAACCTCGTCAAACTGTACTGCGCTGACAATGAGCTCGAAGAACTGAGTGTCGAATGGAACTATCGCCTTGATGAGCTCGTGTGCGCAAGGAACAGGCTCAGGTCGCTCACGCTGATTAACCCCCGGCACATCTGGAGCGTCGACTGCAGAGAGAACGAACTTGAGAGGCTTGATTTCGGGGACCTCGATTATCTGTCCCACATATACTGCTCGGACAACAGGCTCGAGAGCCTCGACCTCACCGGTCTCGTCGAACTGCGTGACGTCGACTGCAGCAGGAACAGGCTGAAGAATATCGAGTTCGGGTGCGGGTATTACTCGCGGAACGTGTACGAATTCAACAGCCTGAAATGTTCTGACAATGAACTGACGTCGCTCGACCTGACGAATCGTCCGGCCGTGATGCAGGTCTTCTGCGCGAGGAACAAACTGTCCTCGCTCAATCTGAAGTCGCTCAAGTTCCTGAAACTGCTGGACTGCAGCGGGAACGGACTGACGTCTGTCGAGCCGGCCGACCGGAAGATGATTGAAGGGCTCGACTGCCGCGATAACGGGATGACTGAGCTCGACCTCGGAGGATATGAGAACCTGCGTCAGCTGTTCTGCGGCGGGAATGAACTCCGCTCGATAGACGTCTCGGATTCGCCGGAACTGATGGACCTTGAATGCGGCGGGAATTCTCTGACGTCGCTCGACGTCAGCGCGAATCCGGAACTCACGTATCTTGACTGCAGCGATAACAGCATCGGGAGCCTCGACCTCAGCGCGAACCTTAAGCTCAGCACGCTCAACTGCGACGGGAACGGCATCATGAAGCTCGACCTCACGAAGAACCCGAAGCTGCGCCACTGGACCGGGGATGTCCCGGAAGTCAGGCGCACTGTCGAGCCGCCGCTGTTCGACGACATTAAGGACAAGGTCAAGACGTTCGCTGTATTCGGCGGAGACCGGTACCCGACGCGCGGGGAAGTCGACGCCACAAATGCAGGGCTCGAGAGGCTCCTTAGGGCCGGCAACGTGCACTTTGTTCCGCTCGACGGCGCGGAGCCGGACGAAGCAAGGCGCTTCATCCTCATTAACACCGACCGCGAATTCGCCGAGAATGTGGCGCGCAAGTACTGCCAGGAAAGTTTCGTGTTCGCCGTCGTGCAGGAACCTGGCGACGAAGGTAAGGAGAACCGCAGCACGGAAATCGCGCATTGGCGCACCGAAGATGGCGGAAACACATACAAACTCGTCGGCAAATCGAATATAATTGATTCGGAAGGAGAACTGTCCGAATTCATCAGCCGCGCCCCGGCAGGCATCGGGAACTTCCCGGAGGCGATACGCGAAGCGTACCCGTCGCTGAAAGAAGTAAGAGACGAAGCCAGGATGTGGGAAGGCTGCACGGGACAGCGCATACACAAGTTCAGGCGCAGGGCCCTGGGATACAACGGCAGGCTGCTCAGCGCCGAAGAAAAAGGACACGAATGATATGAAAATCGATTTCAGCGAACTCATGAATGATGAAGAATCAATGCGTGAGGCCCGGCGCCTTCAGGACCGGGCCGCGCAGCTCCTGCGCGCAGCGGACATGTACAGCGCGGCAGACCTGATATTCCTGCTGTACATGCTGTATATGACGCCTGAAAAGGCGCTGCAGCGCGCGGGGGAGATCGCAGGTGAAGAGGCCGGGGCGCGGCTCGAGGGCCTTTCGGAGATCGCATCCGAAGGCGCGGCTGAAGATTCCCTGCAGGCGGCCGGGAAAGACATAACGGCGCTCGCGGCATTGATGCCGCACGAGAACGCGCCGGGGCTGCTCGCGACGCCGCTGTCGATCATCCGACTCGCGGAGCGCGTGCTCGACATCAGGCCCGGGGACAGGGCCGCGGACTTCTGCTGCGGGGCGGGCACGTTCCTGCTCGACGCCTGCATGAAGAGCCCGGAGGCACAATTCACGGGATATGAGATAGACGGAGACCTCAGGGCGGCCGCATTGCTGCGGGCAGACATCCTGGACATCGATGCCGATATCAGGCAGGAGGATGTGTTCGAAGCGGAAGACCGGTTCGACAGGGTATTCGCGAACTTCCCTATAAGCGAGCGGCTCACGCGCGGGCAGACGGACCGCCTTCGGGAGCTCGGGTACCGTGCGACCAAAAGGAACGCCGGGGACTGGGCGTTCAACGAGGCCGCGGTCCGCGCGCTCCTGCCGGGCGGCAGGGCGGTGACCGTGATGTCAGCCGGCGGGATGAGGAACGCGGAAGGCAGGCGCGCGCGCGAATACTTCGCGGAGAGCGGGCTGCTCGAAGCGGTGATCCTGCTCCCGGAGCGGATGTATCCCGGAACGAAGATCCGGACAATGATGATGGTCTTCAGCAGCGGGAATGAAAAAGTCAGGTTCATTGACGCCACCGACGAATGCAGGCAGGGCCGCCGGCAGGCGGAATTCACGGAGGAGAACATAAGCGCGATCGCGGAAAAACTGAAGGCGGATGAAGGGCGGATGTTCCTCCGCGAACCGGCCCCCGCGCCGATGCCTCAGGGCGCGTTCGGGTTCATGGCCACAAAGAAACGGACGGAAGAAGATGCCGGATCGGACATCAGGAACACGGATGCGAGCCGTTATGAGATCGAGCGCGAGGGCTTCGATCTCATGCCGGACACTTATCTCGATCCGGCGCCGGTGCCTGGCAGCAGCGTCCCGCTAAAAGAGGTCGTCACCGAGATCAGGCGCGGCGCGAACTTAAAGGCGAGCGAGCTCGACAGGCTCACGTCGGACGACGGGACTGACATCCGCTATCTGGCCACGGCGAGCATCGAGGACGGCGGCATACGCGGACCGCTCCCGTCGCTCACAGCGCTCGACCCGAAACTCGAGCGCAGCTGCCTTGAAACGGGCGACATCGTCCTCTCGAGGAACCTGAGCCCTTATAAAAGCGCCGTCGCAGAAGTGCCGCCGGGACAGAAGATCCTCGCGAACGGGAACCTTTACATCCTGCGCCCCGACGCGGCGAAGATCGACCCGTATTTCCTGCAGGCATATCTCTGCAGCGATGTCGGCCGCGCATTGCTTGCGCGGACGCTTGTCGGGGACGCTCTCCCGACGATCAGCCGCACGAAACTGAAGGAACTGCCTGTCCCGAAGCGGCCGCCGGAAGAGCAGAAAAAGATCGCAAGGAGGTATAAGGCATCAATGCAGAAAATCAGGGATCTTGAGGGACAGCTTTCAGAGGCGCGCGAGGAGATGCGCAGTGCGTTCAAGGGGTAAAAAGGAACAGGTATTAGAGTACTGGTATTGGTGGAAACTGGTGAGATGATAAATGCTAGTTAAAAAAAATAATAGAAATATTATTAAATTAACTATAATTATAAGAAATATGTTATAATAAAGTAAGTAAATTAAATATTCATTCAATCAAGGAGGGCTATTAGGCATGAAAGAGTATCGTCGCATTTCAAATTTTTTAGCATTAGTTGAACCAGATTCTTTGAAAACAGGGATAATAAATTACAGTAAGTATGAAGCAATTTATTTTGATACGCTGAGAGATATCGAAGAAGATATTAGAAAAATCCATGGAATATTTTTGCCAATAAAATTTTATGAACCATATTATAAACCATATTATAATGCAAAATATCATGGACAATGCGAAGTGGAATTTGTTTCCCCGAAAGAAATGGAGGATGCTGCTCCAAAAGAGCCGGATTATCTGGATGAGATAATAGAGGAAGTTCATAAAGCGAGCCGGATATCGGAGAAGAGTGTTGAGGACAGCCGAGGCGATACTCTCGCCAGGCAGTGTATATCTAATATTTTAGGTTCATTAAGAGATTATGAAAATAATCCTGAGAGGGATGCAGGGAATTTAACAGGTCTTTTTAAAGAACTTGGTGAACGCCTAGAGGGGATCCTTGCGGAATATGGTCGTGATATGGATCCTGTTCTTGCAGGCGCTGCAAGAGGTGTAGTAGACAAAATCAAGAAATATTCACCGTCTTCAAAAACCACCGTACTATATTTGAACAGCAAGCATCGTTTACTGGTTTGTATGGAGAATATTATCGATGGGAAATATCCATTGACCGATATTCCTAATAAGAAAAGATTCTGCGCTGAAATGCTGGCGGGATATACGCTTTATCTTGTGGATCAATTATCTAAAGAAAGAGGATGCAGAAGAAGAACTCTTACCAAATCCGAGTCCGAAAAGCAAGACAGAGTGGTTTGTCAGGCAATTGCTTCATACATGCAGTTGAAACTGTATCTGGGCGACCCGGCCCTGGAAAAATGGCTGATACGGCGGGCCGAATATTTCTTCTTCCCCGGATGGGGATACGCCGGCGGGAAAATCATATTTGACTACCAGAAGGCAAGAAGATGTTACGATGACCAGATAGTTAAGCTTGTGCTGGCAAACTATTGCGAGTCCAGGGAGAAGGCTTACTATTTCATTACATCATTAGACCAGTTGATCAGGTAGCAACGAATAATATGAGAGGTTATGACAATAGGGGAAAAGAAAAGGATAAAGGTGACGACAAGCGACTATGAAAACATGAAGAGATGCGTTGATGAGGCCTGAAGAAGCTTTACAATCCGAACAGGCGGGCCTATGCCAGGGCCGAAATGATGTGGGTGTGGCTTAAATACATGCTCATCAAAGAGCAGCCGAAATCGGCCGGCGTGGCGGTAATGTCATTTCCGGCCGATGCTCCGTCGCCCAGCGGAACGCCGTATATCGAACCAAGGCTGTTCTACAGGAGCAGCGACCCGTCGCGATGGGAATTCCTCACATCGCTGAAAAGTGAAGATGCGACCCACGAGGTCGGATGCTACCAGGCGTGCATGGGGTTTTTGTATAACGAATGAGACAGTGAAAGCATTTTAGCCGTTTACAATTTAATCGAAAATGCGACATAAAATAGATTAAATAAACAAAAAAATATTATATTTTAAAATTACTTGCAATTTAACACATTGTATTGTACATTAATGATGTAAACAATCTAAAATCTGATATTGGGGTATGAAGGGGTTATCACAATTTTAATAAAAATTATTTATTAACTCTTCATAACAAATAACAGGGTAGGGGGTATTTATCATGGAAGAAAGAATTACAGATTTTTATGGAAAGTGTCTTGGTACCATTAGAGATGAAGGCAGCAGACGAGTTGCCAGAGATTTCTATGGAAGACAGTTGGGTTATTATGATATGAGCGACAATACAACAAGAGACTTTTATGGAAGAATAGTGGCCCGCGGAGATGCTACATCAAGTCTCATTTTTTCAGAGGCGGAAAAGAATCCAGTATAATTAGAGAGCAAAGAAAAAAAATTCATGCAGGGCAGAAAATATTCTGCCCTGCGTTATTATATGCACTCATTTTTTAGATAAGGTAATACTCGAATTGTTTGCAACTGTCTATGACCTGAATGATGTGAATCTTCCTGCTCTGATTTTTTACATGCGCTTGTTTTTCGGATAAAATAAGAATGAAGCGATCCCCGCTTCGCCGTGACTGCGGCTCAGTGGGCGATGCATTGATGCGGCGGCGGGGAGGCGCGGAGCGCATGAAGGAGGCCGGGATGGACAAGCAGGAGATATATGAGATGCTCAGGGAGCGTGGCATCCGGTTCGAGGCGGTCGAGCACAAAGCAGTGTATAATATGGATGACCTGAAGGACGTGGATCTGCCGTATCCGGAGCGGGACGCGAAGAATCTGTTTTTGCGTGATGATAAGAAACGGAATTTTTATCTCGTGACTGTCGCGCCTGATAAACGTGTGGATCTGAAGCGTTTCCGGCAGGAGCACGGGACGAGGCCGCTGAGTTTCGCGCCGGAGAAATATCTCAGGGAGATACTGGGGCTGGAGCCGGGGGCGGTGACGCCGCTGGGGCTGCTGAATGACGAAGAGCGGCAGGTCAGGCTGTTTCTTGACAAAGCATTTTTTGAGGGGCCGGCATTGATCGGGGTGCATCCGAACGACAATACGGCGACGGTGTATCTGAAAACAGAGGATCTCGTGCGCATCGTAAAGGAGCACGGGAATGAAGTGGAGATAACGGATCCGGCCTGAGCCGGGAATATGGAGGCTGCCATGAGAAATATTTTGATTATTGTCGATATGCAGGATGATTTTATTGACGGGTCGCTCGGGACGTCCGAGGCGGAGGAGATAGTGCCATCTGTTATCGCGAAGATGAAGTCGTACGATCCGGAGGATGTGTGGGCAACGCGGGACACGCACGGCGATGATTATCTCGAAACGCAGGAAGGCCGGAATCTGCCAGTCAGGCATTGCATCAGGGGGACGCCCGGATGGCAGCTCGTGCCTGATATCGAGGCGTATGTGCCGCAGTCGCATGTGATCGATAAGCCCGGGTTCGGCTCGATCGAACTGGTGAATGAGATGAAGAGGATCGCCGGGGACGAGGAGATCGCGATAGAGCTTGTCGGATTGTGCACGGACATCTGCGTCGTCGCCAATGCGGAACTGCTCAAGGCTTTTCTGCCGGAGACTCCGATATCGGTCGACGGGCATTGCTGCGCCGGAGTCACGCCCGAAAAGCATGAGGCTGCGCTCGAGACGATGCGGTCGTGCCAGATCGATGTGAAGTAAGAGCGCGGGCCGGCCTGCGGAAATATGCCGTTTTCAAAATTACTGCTTTGATTA
>JAZAUJ010000026.1:0-8940 GCA_036342375.1 Anaerovoracaceae bacterium
AACACGATGCGCATGGAGTAGCCGACGAGCTCTCCGAGCCCGGAGACGAAGCCGATAGTCCCGGCCGACGCCCCGAGGAGCGAAAGGTAGACGCCTCTGATGCTGGACGCGCCTTCGTGGGTCATGTCGGAAAACAGGCTCACGATCCCGAAAAGGATGATGAAGACCATAGCCTGCGAGATTCGCCTGCGGCCATGTTCGTTTTCGATTTTTCTGTCCCCGCGCTTCAATTCCGCACCCCCTGTTTCCGTCTTTAACTGACAAAAACAATTATAGCACAGCGGTCCGGCGGGGGGCATATAATATGCCTTTTACGCTGTTGACATCGCGGGTCTTCGTGTTATAATATCAACGCACGCTTTATCAATTTAGCACTTTAGCAAACGAAAGTGCAGACAGAATTGACAAAGCCGTGCAGGACAACGGCGGCATTTTGCTGTACAATAGAACCTGAACGCGGCGGGGGCGCGGCGCGAACGCGCCCGGCTGCGGAAAAAATGAACTGAAAAGAGAGACGATATGAAAAGAAGGAAAGCCAGCCTCAGCGCGGCTGAAGCCGCGGTGCTCGAGATCCGGGCGCTCTATGAGCAGTACGGCTATAAGAAATACAAAATGGGCAGATTCGAGGAGTACAATCTGTACGCTCAGAATATGGATTTTATCACGGGCGACAAAGTCCTGACATTCACGGATCTGGACGGCCGCCTCATGGCGTTCAAGCCCGACGTCACGCTGTCGATAATAAAAGACACGAATGCGGACACGGGAACGAGCGAAAGGCTTTACTACCTGGAAAATGTATGCCGCGAAGACCGCGAAGGCCGGAATTTCACTGAGATAGAGCAGATGGGTCTCGAACACATAGGAGATCTCGATGACTGCAGCATTGCCGAGGTCACGGCGCTCGCCGTAAAGACGCTCCGCATGATAGATCCCGAATATATCTTCGAAATGTCGCATATGGATTTCGTCACGGGATTTTTAGAAAGCCTCGAGCTCGATTTCGGCGACTATGTGCACTTTCTGAATCTCATCCGTCGCAAGAATGCTCCGGGAATAATAAAAGTGGCGAAGCTCGCGGGTCTTGCTGATGAAGACGCGGAGCAGCTCGCGGAGATACCGTCATTGTTCGGCCCCGTGAAGCAGACTGTAAAACGGGCTGAAAAATTCGTGAAGACAGACGCGATGCAGAGCGGCCTTGACCAGATAGTGCGCGTGTATGAGGTCATGCGCGCGATGGGCGCCGGAGCGAATGTGCAGGTCGATCTTTCGCTCGTGCATGACACGGTGTATTATAACGGGATAATATTCCGCGGGTTCTTCAGGCAGCTCGGACGGCCTGTGCTGTCGGGCGGTCAGTACGATGAGGCCATGAAGAAATTCGGGAAGCAATGCGGCGCTATTGGTTTCGGGCTCTACCTGAACGAACTGTCGCAGATGGCGCGCGAGAAGCCCGGATGCGATGCTGATGTGCTGCTGCTTTACGGTAAAAAGGAAGATCCGGTGCAGGTGGCGCGGGCGGCGGCGTCCCTCAGAAAGCAGGGCCTCAGCGTTATCACTGAGCGCGTACGGCCGAAAGGCATGAAGTTCGGTGAGGTCGCGAGACTGAAGAACGGAGAACTCATAAGAAAGGGAAAGTGACATGCTGAATATTGCATTGCCGAAGGGACGGCTCGGTGACTCCGTATATTCGATGTTCGAACGAGCGGGGTTCGACTGCCCGGCATATAATGATATAAACAGAGAGCTTGTGATAGAGAACAGAAAGAAGGGGCTGAGGTTCTTTCTCGTGAAGCCCGGCGACGTGCAGGTGTATGTGGAGCATCACGCTGCGGACGTCGGCATCGTCGGCAAAGACATCCTGCTGGAGGAAGAGCCGGATGTATACGAGCTGCTGGATCTCGGCGTCGGGAAGTGCAGGATGTGCGTGGCGGCGCCGAAGGGATACAGGGACGACAGGAACAGGACGCTCCGGGTCGCGACGAAATACGTGAATGTCGCGAAGCATTACTACAGCGAAAAGAACCGCGATATGGAGATCATATATCTGCGCGGCAGCATAGAGCTCGGGCCTATCACCGGCCTGTCGGATGTCATAGTCGACATCGTCGAGACCGGGAACACGCTGAAGGCGAACAACCTGGTCGTTATAGACGCGTTCAAGGATATCAGCGCGAGGTTCATCGCAAACAAGTCAAGCTATAAATTTCAGAACAGAATGATCACCGATATGGTGGGCAGGCTCGCGGAGCAGGTCGGAGGAGAGGAAAAATGAGCAGATTCTTAAACGAGAATATGAGCGGACTGACGCCGTATACGCCGGGGGAGCAGCCGAAATCGCGGGAAAACATTATTAAGCTCAACACGAACGAGAACCCGTACGGGCCGTCGCCGAAAGCGCTGAAAGCGATACATGAGACGGATGAAGAGATGCTGATACTTTATCCGGATCCTGATGCGACGGAGCTCACGAAATCGATCGCGGCGGCGTGCGGCGTGCGGCCGGAGCAGGTCATGGCCGGGAACGGATCCGACGAGACGCTCGCGTTCGTATTCATGGGGTTCGGGAACCATATATATTTCCCCGAGATAAGCTACGGCTTCTATTCCGTATTCGCGAGTGTGTTCGGATGCCAGTTCCACGCCGTTCCTCTGAAAGACGACCTGTCACTGGATCTCGACGCGTTCAAAGGCGTGGACGGGACAGTCGTTATAGCGAACCCGAACGCGCCGACCGGCCTCGCCGTCAGCAGGGATGAGATAGAAGAACTGCTGAAGGCGAACAGAGATCATCTCGTGGTGATCGACGAGGCGTATGTGGACTTCGGAGCCGAATCCGCGGCGCCGCTCATTGACAGGTATGACAACCTCATGATAAGCAGGACGACGTCTAAGAGCCTCGGCCTCGCCGGACTGCGCGTCGGATGGTGCATGGCCTGCAAAGAAGTGATAGACGACATGAAGAAGATAAAGTTCAGCTTCAATCCTTACAATATAGACCGCGTGGCCATGGCGGCAGCGAAAGAGGCGCTGGACGACAGAGAGCATTTCGCGGATACATGCGGCAGGATCATGAAGACGCGCGGGCGGACAGAACGCGAACTGGAAGAACTCGGATTCAGATCGACTCACTCGATGACGAACTTCATATTCGTGGAACACGAGAAAATGCCGGGCGACGTATACTTCAGGAAGCTCCGCGAGCGTAATATTCTTGTACGGCATTTCGACACTGAAAAGATAAAAAATTACGTAAGGATAACGATCGGCACCGACGAACAGATGGACAGGCTGATCAGTGAGACAAAGGAGATACTTAAGGAGATCTGACATGAGAAAGAGCGAGATAAAAAGGAAAACGGCCGAGACTGAGATCGAACTGACGCTCTGTCTCGACGGCAGGGGAACATACGACATCGATACGGGCGTCGGGTTCCTCGACCACATGCTCGAACTGTTTGCCCGCCACGGGAGGTTTGACCTCGCCGTGAAATGCGCGGGCGATACGGACGTCGACTTCCACCACTCTGTCGAAGACATCGGCATTGTCCTCGGTCAGGCGTTCAAAGAGGCGCTCGGCGACAAGAAGGGCATCAGACGGTACGGATCGATGCTCCTTCCGATGGATGAGGCGCTCGTGCAGGTCGCGCTCGATATCAGCGGCCGCGCCTGCCTTAACTTCAGCGCCGATATACCGACGCAGAAGGTCGGAAGTTTCGACACAGAACTCGTCGAAGAATTCATGACGGCATTTTCGCGCGAACTCGGCCTGACGCTCCACATAGTGCAGATGGCGGGCGTGAATTCGCATCACATAATAGAGGCAATGTTCAAAGGGCTCGCGCGGGCGCTCGCGCAGGCCGTATCGATAGATGAGCGTTTCGCCGGCGAGATACCGTCGACGAAGGGCGTGCTTTAGCATCAATGCGCGGGACGCGCAGTGAGGAGTTGAAATGATCGCGATAATAGATTACGGAGTCGGCAATCTCTTTTCACTTTCGTCATCGCTTAGATACATCGGGGCGGAGACAAAGGTGACCGGTGACGCCGAAGACATAAAAGCCGCGGACAGGATAATCCTTCCCGGCGTCGGCGCGTTCGAAGACGCGGCGAAAAAACTGTATGACACCGGCCTCGTGGACACTATACTCGCCGAAGCGGAAGCCGGAAAGCCGCTCATGGGCATATGCCTCGGCATGCAGCTTCTGTTCGACAGGAGTTTCGAGTACGGCGAACATAAAGGGCTCGGGCTTATCCACGGCGACATCGTTTCCATGGAGGGCCTGGTCGGAGATCTCAAGATACCGCAGATAGGATGGAATGATCTCGATGTCAAAGCTCCGGACGATCCGCTGTTCAGGTATTCTCACAGCGGCGACTATATGTATTTCGTGCACGGGTTCTTCGCGCCGCCGGGAGACTACACGACGTCGACCGTGACTTACGGGACGGAGATCTCGGCGACAGTGAGAAACGGCAATGTGTGCGGATCGCAGTTCCACCCCGAGAAGAGCGGAGACGCGGGTCTTGATATCCTGCGCGGATTCTGCGGAATGTAACGGAGGAGCGCATGAAGATATTCCCGGCGATAGATATAAGAGACGGAAAGGTCGTGCGGCTCGTGCAGGGCGACTATGACAGGATGACCGTATACGGCGTCGATCCTTTAGATACAGCGCGCGGATTTGAGGAAGCGGGCGCGCGTTACCTGCACCTCGTCGATCTCGACGGAGCGAAAGACGGCAGGCTCGTGAACTTTGAAACGATAAAAAGCATCGTTGAAAATACAGGCCTTTATGTTGAGATCGGCGGCGGCATCAGGGACCGCGGACGCATAGAGAAATATCTCGAGGCGGGAGCGGGAAGAGTCATACTCGGTTCCGCCGCGGTCGAAGACAGAGAATTCCTGGAGAGTTCCGTCAGAGAGTACGGGAACAGGATCGCCGTCGGCGTCGACGCGAAGGACGGCAGGGTCGCCATCCACGGATGGAAGACCGTGACCGATATCGACAGTTTCGAGTTCTGCCGGTACCTTGAAAGCATCGGCACGGACGCCGTGATATATACTGACATAGCGCGTGACGGAAGCGAGACCGGCACGAATATCGAGGCGTACAGAAAACTGAAAGAGGTCTGCGGACTCAGGATAACCGCGTCCGGGGGCATCACCGACATCAGTGAGATAGAGCAGCTGCGGGGCGTGACATACGCGGCGATACTCGGAAAGGCGCTTTACACCGGAAAGATAGATCTGGCGGAAGCCGTAAAAATGAGCGGAGAAGAACAATGATAACAAAAAGGATAGTCCCGTGCCTTGATATTAAGGACGGCAAAGTAGTAAAGGGCGTTAATTTCAAAGGCGTGCGCGCGGTCGCGGATCCCGTGGAGATGGCCGCGCTGTATAACAGGAGCGGAGCGGACGAGCTCGTGTTCTATGACATTACCGCGAGCATAGAGCACCGCGCTATATTCAGCGACGTGCTCACAAGCGTCGCGTCGCAGATATTCATCCCGCTCACAGTCGGAGGCGGGATAAACACTATAGCGGATTTTGACCGCGTCCTTAAGTGCGGCGCCGACAAAGTCAGCGTAAACAGCGGGGCGATAAAAAACCCCGATATTATAAACGAGGCGTCGCGTCTTTACGGCGCTCAGTGCGTCGTGCTTTCGACGGACATAAAACGAGTGGACGGGGAATTCCACCTCTACACCGACGGCGGGAGAACGGACACCGGCATCGATGCGATAAAGTGGATAGAGGACGGGGTCGCGCGCGGCGCGGGAGAGCTCGTCGTGAACAGCATCGACACCGACGGCGTGAAGGGAGGATTCGACCTCGAGCTTCTCGACCTCATCGCGTCTAAAGTCTCTGTCCCGATCGTCGCGTCGGGCGGCGCGGGCTGCAAAGAAGACTTCGCAGAACTTTTCCGCCACAGGGGGATGGACGCCGGGCTCGCGGCGAGCATATTCCACTTCGGAGAGGTCGATATCCGCGATCTCAAGGAATATCTGAGAAACGAAGGCATAGAAGTGAGACTGCAGCATTGATTGGAAAAGAAGGAGCAATGCGTAATGGAAGGATATAAAGGGACGGTGAACGCGAAGGCGCTCGCCGATGTGAAATTCGACGAAAAGGGGCTCGTGCCGGCGGTCGTGCAGGATTTTTATTCGAAGAAAGTCCTGACGGTCGCGTATATGAATAAGGAGAGCCTCGATATCACTATGCGCGAGGGGAGGACGTGCTTCTGGAGCAGGAGCAGGCAGGAACTCTGGCGCAAGGGCGAAACGTCCGGGAACGTACAGCATGTCGTGACGATCACCGCGGACTGCGACAGCGACGCGCTTGTGGTGCAGGTCGTCAGGGACGGCCCGGCGTGCCACACAGGCGCCGACAGCTGCTTTTTCAATGATCTGTATCAGAGCAGCGAGCAGAACGCGTTTTCATACGAAGGGCTGTATCAGCTGATCGAGGGACGGAAGACCGACCCGAAAGAGGGAAGCTATACCAGCTATCTGTTTGAAAAGGGCATAGAGAAGATCATGAAAAAGGTCGGCGAGGAAAGCACAGAGGTCATCATCGCGGCGACGAAAAAAGACCGCGCCGAGACGATATACGAAACGGCGGATCTTGCGTACCATGTCATGGTCATGCTTGTAGAAGCGGGGATACCGCTTGAGGATATCACGGCGGAACTCGCAAGGCGCCATGTCGTGGATCACAAGGTGAAGCAGGAACGCATGGGCGGCGAGGATCAGACGACGTGAAAAACGCCGACCGTAATGAGCGACACTATCACACCGGCGACTATTAGTCCCCCGAAGATGTATAATGTCGCTTTTTTTACGTCCATCTCCATGATCGAGGCGACGAGCGCTCCGGTCCATCCGCCTGTGCCGGGCAGCGGGATGGCGACGAACAGCGAAAGGCCCACGGGGCCGTATTTCCTGACTTTCCCGCCTTTCAGGTGGCCCTTCTGTTCCAGGCGTTCCGCGAACGCGCCAAGCTTCTCGAATGTCTTCATCCAGTTGAAAAGCTTCCTGAGGAAAAAGAGGATGAACGGAACGGGGACCATGTTCCCTAAAACGGACGCGGCAAAAGCGGCCCAGATCGGGAGCCCGATACCGTAGCCGAACGGGATGCCTGCGCGGAGTTCCGTCACGGGCACCATAGACGCGAAAAATGTAACAGCAAGTTTTCCCAGAAATGTGTTCGGTATTGTCATGATAGAAGTATTATAGCATAAAAAAAGGTGTTTTCATTTTTCCCGCCTTCGGTGGTATAATATTTTAAGAAGAGGTAGCGAAAATGATAAAGAGTTCAATTATTACGATAGGAAGGCAGTACGGCTCAAACGGACGCGCAGTCGGCATAGAACTGGCGAAGCGCGAGGACATCCCGTATTACGATAAGGAGATCCTGGCGCGCGCGGCGGAAGGAAGCGGCATCAGCCAGGGCGTATTCGAGGACTGCGACGAGAACACGAGAAGGCTCTCGTTCGCCATGGCGCTCGATCCGTATTCACTGGGATATTCCATAAATCCCGCGAGCAGAGTCAGTACGGAAGTCTCAGCCGCGTTCGACAATGCGATAAAGGAGATAGCGAATGAAGGACCGTGCGTCATCATAGGCAGACACGCCGACTTTATACTGCACGAATACAAAAAAGTGCTCCGCATATTCCTTTACGCGCCGTTCGAAATGCGCGTGCAGACGGTGATGGAGCGTGAAGATCTGTCTGAGAACGAGGCATCGAAACTGATAAAGAAAATAGACAAGGAACGCGCCCAGTATTATTCGTTCTACACATCGCAGAAATGGGGCGCGAAGGAGAGTTATGACATCTGCCTGAACACCGGACTGTTCGGCGTCGATGACACAGTAACTATTATCCAGCGTATCCTGGAACTGCAGGAGAACAGGCCGGACATGCGGCCCATAGACTAAGATAATAAAGCAGGGCGCGCCGAAACAGGGCGCGTCCTTTTTGCTGACGCGCCCGTCCGGTTTTTCGTTTCGATTTCAGAAATGCATTATCTCAGAACAGTGCGACGCACTTTTTCGAGAAATTCCGCGCGCTCGATATCTGTCGTTTCCTTGATGTGTCCGAGATTGAGCCACACACCGCCGGTCATCCCGAGACCTTTGAGCGTCGCATTGATGAATGTGCCGCCTATCGGATTTCCGCAGTCGTTCACGAGCGTTTCTGTCGTCGCCTCGGATGTGGTGATCACCGTCGTTTTCCTGATATCCCAGATAGGGATCATCTGGTTGCCTTCCTCGTTATACGCGGCGCCTTTCAGCATGACCTTGTCAAGGAAGCCGCGCATCATGGCAGGCGCGTTGTGCCACCAGATAGGGAAAATGAAGACGATCTCATCAGTGGCTTTCAGTATCACCTGATACTGATTGACCATTGAGTCTATAGGTTCGCCGTGACTGAAATATTCGAGCTCGCGTTTTGTCATCGCGGGTTCAAAACCGTCGCGGTAGAGATCGATAACGAACAGATCTTTGCCCGCCTCGTTGAGCGCGTCGCTCGCGTTGTCGAGGATAGCGCGATTAAAACTCCCGCTGTACGGATGTGTGTAGACGATCGTAGTGTGCATGGTTCCCTCCAGTTCCGCCTAAGCCTTAACCTGTGAATAAATTTTACCATGAAAAAGCACACTGTACAATCACGGCGGATTAGTAGTATTATATGTAAAGTGATTTTAATAAGAGAGATATTACAGGAAGGTACTGCACATGTGGAAGGAATTCAAAGAATTCGCGCTTAAAGGCAACGCAATGGATCTCGCGGTCGCCGTCGTTCTCGGCGCCGCTTTTACTGCTATCGTCAATGCGCTGGTCGACGGCATCATCATGCCGCTCGTCGGGATATTCATCGGCGGCATAGACTTCAGCTCGCTCGTGGTAACTGTCGGCGACGCGACGATAAA
>JAZAUJ010000027.1:0-8864 GCA_036342375.1 Anaerovoracaceae bacterium
AGAACAAGCCGCTCTTCTGGCAGCATAGTTATCAACAGTTATACTTGAAGGCAATTTACACACAAATATGGACTTGACTCCGGAATGCCCCGTCTCTTATATTGAGCACTATGAAATGCAGATATGATCATCCGGTATGATCATTCGGCATTTTTGAACAGATTTTTTCTTACCGTTCCTTCCGGATCTTTTATCAGTACATACGCGATCCAGACGACCATCGCGAGAGCGATGACCGACAGGCCAAGGAACAGATCGTTCAGCATATCGCCTGCGGCAGGCGTGAAGTATGCAGCGTGGAGCTCGGCATATTCGAATATCGCATCGCCGAGCCACATCATGGAAGCTCCCCAGAACATCCAGCAGAGCACGCTCACCTTCATGGCCCTTGCCTTTTCACTGTTATACCAGATGGCTGTGCAGATGACAGCCGCGAAAACCGTTACGAGCAATGTCATATGCACCACCTACTTTCCTTCTTTTACAGCTTCCGGACCGGAAGCGAGCTTTATCTGTCTATTTTCCATCGCCTTCGTGACCGCGACCATCACGACCCACACAACCGTTATGATGCAGGCCATCGTCACTCCTATCGTCGACATCTCATGCAGCATCGCTGCCGTATCGGCCGGATTCTCCGCCGCGGTCAGGAACGGGAACCACGGTACGACCTCCCCGTGCCAGATATGCTCGAAGCAGAGCAGCAGCGCTCCTCCCCAGAGCATGTTCGTGAGCCAGTGGAGCTTTCTCGAGAACGGGATCCTGTACGTCTCCTCCGCTTTCTCCGCGGTCTCCTTCATCTCTTTTTCCTCTTTTGACTCGACGCCTTTTTCGATAGCAGTCACAACGAGCGCTTCACCTGCCGAAACCAAAAAACAAGCCATGATCTTCCTCCTTTCGGGAATAAAAATAATAATACCAATAATAATAACAAAAAGAAGGCAGCAAAACTATTCTTCCGAAAAGTTCGCGTACCTTCCTGATACACAATATTATTTCTCATTAACGGATACCGGCGATGCTTCTGCATCCTCGCGGACTTCCTGCCCGCTTCCGCCATCTGATTATATCGGACCGCGCCTGCAATGTCAAGACAGACCTATCCGCATCAATGCGCCGCGCCCTTATTTCTGCGGCATGAACGAGGCAAGTTCAGCCGCTACCGAAATGATCGGCATCGACTGAAGGATAACTTTTCCCGGTCCGGTAACGACGGTATTGAACAGTCCTTCTCCTCCGAACAGGATGTTCTTCGCGCCCTTTACCGTCTGGACTTCCATCGTGCACGTAGCGTCCATGGCGACGACGTACCCGGTGTCGGCAATTATCTGTTCACCCGGCCCAAGCTGATATTCCATGGCCGAGCCGTCTATCTCCAGAAACGCCGTTCCGTTCCCGGCGAGTTTCTCCATGATGAAGCCTTCGCCGCCGAACAGCCCCGCGCCGAGTTTCTTCCTGAAGAATATCGAAAGATCCACGGACTCTTCCGCCGCGAGATATGCTCTTTTCTGCACGATCAGCGGGTTGTCGTCACTGATCTGGAATACTCTGATCTCGCCCGGGAATGAGGACGCGAATGTTATCATGCCGGGTCCTCCCACGGCTGTATACCTGTTCATGAACAGCGATTCGCCGGATACCATCCTTCCGAGCATTTTCCCGACGCCGCCGTTTGATGTCGTCTCCATCTTCATGTTCGGCGACATCCACGCCATGCTGCCCGATTCATTGATAACTGTCTCTCCGCTGTCGAGTTCGCACACGACAAATGGAAGATTCCCGCCTCTGATATCGTATTTCATTTTTCCTCCGTTCTCTCACAATCTACTGGATATTACTTTCTGCAATATTATATCACAATAGAGTGTAAAAATGGTGTGAAATCTCTGAAAAATTAACAGCCGCGCCGGCGAGATCCGGTCAGCGGCTGTTTCTCTATTCCCATGTGATGATCAAAACCTTAAATCAATAACGCAGCGCATTGCTGCAGCGTGACTAATCGTCGTCGCCCGCCTGCATTGCTGTATCGAATATCTTCACCGCTTCCTCCGGCGGTTCCTTTGTGAGAAGTGTCACGACGACTGCCGCGATTATTCCGGCAGCGAATCCCGGCACGATCTCGTAGACTCCCGTCCACGAGAGAAGGTTGTACCACAGGATATCGACCGCCGCGCCCGCGATTATCCCCGCGCATGCGCCGGGATAATTGAAGCGGCGCCAGAACAGCGACAGAAGTATCGTCGGCGCGAATGACGCTCCGAACACGCCCCACGCGTTCTCGACGAGGTTCATTATAGCCTGCGCCCCCGCGCCCTTTGAGCTCGCGATAATGAACGCGATGACTGCTATTATCACGACGGCGGCGCGGCCGACCCAGAGCAGTTCTTTGTCGCTCGCGTCCTTGCGGAAGAGCGGCTGATACAGATCAGCCGTGAACGAACTCGATGCTACCAGAAGCTGCGAATCGGCGGTCGAGACGCTCGCGGCCATTATCGCCGCGAGGAGCAGCCCCGATATAGCGGCCGGGAAGAATTTCCTCGCCATTACGATGAACACCAGCTTCTGAGACCCTGTCGTCAGCAGTTCTTCGCCGACTATTATCCTCGCCTGATACGCCATGATGCATACGGCGCCGAGCGAAAGCACGACCCATATGATCGCGATCGTCGCGGATTTCTTTATCTGCGAAGGCTTCTCTATCGACATGAACCTGACGATGATGTGCGGCATGCCGAAATATCCGAGTCCCCATCCGAACCCGGAAAGCACGTCTTTCCAGCTCGCGTCGAACAGCCCGCTGCCGAAATCGCACTTCACGACTTCGCCTGTCGCGTCGGTGTACGAATAGACGTGCGAAAGCATCGATGTATCGAGATGCTGCGTCGCGGCCACGATGATCGGTATCGCGAGCAGCGCAATGAGCATCAGTATGCCCTGGAAAAAGTCCGTCCAGCAGACCGCCTTGAATCCGCCGAGGAACGTGTAGCCGATAATGATCAGTGCGAAGACTATCATCGCCGTCATATCCGGCACTTTCGGGAACAGCGATGTGAACACCGAAGCGCCCGCAACGAACGCCGACGCTACATATATCGTGAATGCCACGAGGAATATGAGCGCCGCGACGATCTGCAGCGTCCTGCTCGAACTCGCGAATCTGTTCGTGAGATACTGAGGCACCGTGATAGAGTCGTTCGCCGCCTTCGACAGTTTGCGGAGGCGCTTCGCGCAGAATATCCAGTTCGCGGCGGTCCCGAGCATCAGCCCGATGCCGATCCAGATCTGCCCGAATCCGAATGCCAATATAGAACCCGGCAGTCCCATGAGCAGCCAGGCCGACATATCCGACGCCTGCGCCGACATTGCCGTGACCCACGGCCCCATGGATCTTCCGCCGAGAAAATAATCCTTTTCATTCTTGTTCTGCCCCTTGAAGAAAAATCCCATCGCGACAAAGAACAGTACAACGAAATATCCTATAAATACAATGATCTCAATGTTTTCCATCAATCTCCCGCCTTATATATTCATGCCCGTTAATAATAACAGACTCGCGTCAAGAATAAAATATGAACTGTCATATAGACTTTACCTTGTAATAATTCATTGATAAAATTGAAAATACATTGAAATATCACCATCAATACGATACACTTTTTATAGACTGCATAATATACTTTTTAAAAAACTTATTGTGAAAAGGAGCGCAGGGAGATGAAACAGACTCATACGAAGGGCCGGATCGTGTCGGCCGCGTGGCAGCTGTTCTACAAACAGGGTTACGACAATACGACTATAGACGACATCGTGGAAGCGTCGCATACATCCAAGGGATCGTTCTATCATTATTTCGATTCGAAGGATGATCTGCCCGCGTCGCTTTCATATCTGTTCGACGAAAAGTACGATGAACTGCAGGAGACGATAGACCCTGGGCTCGGTCCCCTTGAAAAACTCATATACCTGAATCATGAATTGTTCCTTATGATAGAAAATACTGTGCCGGTCGGGCTGCTTTCCCGGCTGTTTTCCAGCCAGCTCCTCACGAAGGGCGAACGGCACATGCTCGACCCGGACAGAACATATTACAGGCTTCTTCGCGATATAGCGACGGACGGACAGCGTCAGGGACTGTTCCGCGATGATCTCAGCATCAACGATATCATGAAGGCCTACGCCGTGTTCGAGCGCGGGATGATGTACGACTGGTGCCTGTCGAGCGGGAATTATCCGCTGTGCCAGTATTCGCAGCAGCTGCTGCCGCTGTTTCTGAAAGGGCTGTGCAGGGAGTGACCGCTCCCGCCTGTGCGGAGCGGCCCGGGAGCGCCCCGGCCACAGCAATACAAAATGGATGTCCCGTGAAATACAGGGACATCCACCCGGCAGACCCGGAGCGTGGTCATGCGCGCGGTATTCCGAACGCACATCACCTCCGCCGCCGGGATCAGTATTCCGATTATTACAGGCCGACCGCCCTGAGCGCCTGGTCGACGTCACTAATGATGTCGTCCGGGTCCTCAAGTCCGATGCTGAATCTTATGAATCCCGGTCTGAACACTTCAGGATAGAGCAGGATCCTTTCATCGTAACTCGGCTGCGGGAATATCAGGCTCTCGTCATGTCCGAGCGATACCGCGAATGTCACGACTTTGAGCTGAGCGCAGAATCGTTCGACGGTCTTGTCGTCGGTATCGAGAACGAACGAGATGACGCCGCCGTAGCCTTCCTTCATCTGCTTCCTGGCGACCTCATGTCCCGGATTGCTTTCGAGCCCCGGATACGAGACATAGACCACGTTCTCTCTCTGCTCGAGCCATTCCGCCACCTTCTGCGACGTTTCATTGATCTGCCTCATGCGCATAGGATACGTGACGGCCCCGCGGAATATCTGCCACGCGTTGAACGGGCTGATGACAGAGCCGACATTGACCTGCGCTTCGTAGCGGATGCGGTCCATCGTCTCGAGGTCATTGCTGATGATCGCTCCCCCCTGGGCGTCGCCGTGGCCGTTTATGAATTTCGTGAGCGATTCTATCACGAAATCCGCCCCAAGCTCCAGCGGGTTCTGGTTTATCGGAGACGCGAACGTATTGTCGACCGACAGCAATGCGCCGTTCGCGTGAGCTATCTCTGCGACGGCCGCGATATCGGTGATTCCTATCGTCGGGTTGTCCGGCGTTTCGATATGGACGAGTTTCGTGCCCGGCGTCACCGCCTTTTTCACCGCGTCAAGATCGGTCATGTCCACCATTTCCGTATCGACTTTGAATTTATTGTTGAACAGTTCATGGAACATCCTGTATACGGCCATATAGCTGACTTTAGGATAGACGACGCGGTCGCCGGATTCGAGCAGCGTCCAGAACAGGGCGTGCAGCGCCGCGACGCCGCATGCGAGCACGATGCAGTCATCGGCTTTATGCATTGATGCGACCTTCTGCTCGAGCCACATCTGGTTCGGATTGCCGTTCCTCGCGTACATCAGAAGATCCGTCGACGAATAATTTACATTCGACAGGTCATCCGGCAGTTTATAGCTGTTCGCCATATGCAGCGGGCGCCTCACGGCTCCCGTGCCCTCATCATAATCGACGCCGGTATGGACCGCGCGCGTCGTGATATCATAATCTCTGAATCTGTCTTCCTTTTTTGCCATATTGTCACCTCCGGACATTGCAATGCTTATCTTTATGCGATAATTCTATACCCCGCGCAAAATGCGAGAAAGATATAATTTATCAATGCATTGATGAATCTCTGTTCAACTACAGAAAATCGCGGGCGCTGCGGCCCGCGAAATATTCGTGTCCTTACGGCTGATCGGTTTCCGTCCGCTAAAGGACCGGTTTTGTGAACCAGATCTTCTCGGCGTAATCCTTTATAGCCCTGTCGGCGGCGAAGCGCGCGGCTTTCGCGATGTTGTCCACCGCCATGGTGTCCCAGTGCTCGCGGTTCTCGTAATCCTTCTGCATCTTGTCGTGGACCTTGCAGTAATCCCCGAAATCGCGCATGCACATGTATGGGTCCGCGATACTGTAGGACGGCTTCAGCAGATAATCCTTCAGTTTCATGAAGTCTTTGCCGTTGAAGCCGGCGCCGATCTGATCGATCACCTTTTTCAGTACCGGGTCGGACTGATAGAGCTGCTCTGAATGATAGCCCGCGCTGACCTCGGCCTGCACTTCCTCGGCATTCATGCCGAAGATATATATGCTGTCGGGGCCGACCGCTTCCTTTATCTCGATGTTCGCGCCGTCAAGCGTTCCGATCGTAAGCGCGCCGTTTATCATCATCTTCATGTTGCCCGTGCCGCTGGCCTCTTTGCCCGCGAGCGATATCTGTTCCGATATCTCCGCGGCCGGTATGAGCGTCTCAGCCATTGATACGCTGTAGTTCTCGAGGAATATGACTTTCATCTTCGATGAGATGACCGGATCCTTTTCTATCTCCTGCCCGAGTTCCCATATCAGGGAAATTATCTCCTTGGCGATATAGTAGCTCGGCGCCGCCTTTGCGGCGAAGAAATACGTCTCCGGTCTGACTTCCTTGTTCGGATTTTCCCTGAGGTCTATATATCTCGCGATTATCCGCATCACATTCATGAGCTGACGCTTGTATTCGTGCAGTCTCTTAGCCTGGACGATGAACACGGAATCAGGATCTACATCGATGCCCATATTTTCCTTTACTTTGTTCGACAGGCGGGCCTTGTTCTCGCGCTTTATATTTTCAAGATGCTCATGCACGCGGTCATCGCCGCGGAACTTTATGAAATCCTCGAGCCTCTCCGGGTGGAGCCTGTAAGCCGGCCCGATGCAGTTGTCTATGAGGCTCGCGAGTTTCGGGTTCGCCTGACACAGCCAGCGCCTGTACGCTATGCCATTCGTGACATTCGTGAATTTATACGGCGTCATCATAAAATGGTCGTGGAAAAGATCGTCCTTCAGGATCTGCGAATGCAGCGCCGAAACGCCGTTTATCCTGTGCGACCCTATAACGGCGAGGTTCGCCATCTTCACCTGCTTGTCGCCGAGGATCGACATGTAATCTATCTTGCCCCAGTCTCCCGGGAAGACCTCATTCGCCTTGTCGCGGAACCTTCTGTTTATTTCCGCGATGATAGCGTATATCCTCGGCATCATCGTTCTGATGAGGTCCGCGTTCCATTTTTCGAGAGCCTCAGCGAGCACGGTATGGTTCGTGTACGAAACGGTCTGGTTCACGAGTCTCCACGCACTGTCCCAGTCGTACCCGTAATCATCCATGAAAATGCGCATGAGTTCCGGGATACAGAGCGCCGGATGCGTGTCATTGATGTGGATGACATTTTTGTCGGCGAAATTGTCTATCGTTCCGTAAATGCCGTAATGGTCTCTGACGATATTCTGGCAGGATGCCGAAACCATGAAGTACTGCTGCTTCAGTCTCAGTTCCTTGCCCTCTTCAATGTTGTCGGCGGGGTACAGCACTTTTGTGATGAGCTCCGCGCTGTTCGTCTTCTGGGCTGCACGCGTGAAGTCGCCGTTGTTGAACGATTCCATGTCGAAATCCTCTGAATCGCTCGCCTTCCACAGCCTGAGCTTCGCGACAGCCGATGTGCCCGCGCCCGAAACATACATGTCGTAAGGTATCGCTTCTATCCTCTGCGCGTCCTCGAGCTTATACTTCAGCTGCCCGTCTTCCCAGTACTCGCTGTACCTTCCGTAAAAGTCCACAAAGAACACGTCTTCTTCGTGCGCGTTCAGCCAGACTCTTCCGCCAGGCAGCCAGTTGTCCGGCAGTTCCACCTGCCAGCCGTCTACGATTTTCTGCTTGAACAGGCCGTATTCATATCTCAGAGAATACCCGACCGCGTCGTAGCCGCCTGTTGCCAGCGCGTCCATGAAACATGCGGCGAGCCTCCCGAGGCCGCCGTTGCCGAGCCCGGCGTCGGGTTCGCAGTCGTAAAGATCTTCCAGCTTCATCCCTTTCTCAGCCACTATATTTTCTATTTCGTTTGTCTCACGGAGATTGTACAGATTGTTTTTCAGCGACTGCCCCATGAGGAACTCCATGCAGATATAATTTATCCTTTTGCGTCCCTCTTTCTTCATCTCCGTTTCACGGCAGTGATCGTTGAATTTGAAACGCTGCTCTATCAGCTGTCTGTTCACGCACGATGCGACCGCCTTATACATATCCTCTGCCGTCGCCTTCTCAAATGTCGTGTGGAGCACATTCTTCAGAAAGACTTCTATCTCCTCTCTGATCTCAGCCTCTTCAGCGCGTCCTATTTTCATTAAGTTCTGTGTCAGTGATGCCATACTTTCCCTTTCTTTCCTCTAATCTTCGCGTCAGCGCGCGTACCCCGTTTTATCAGTCTTTTAATTCATCGTAAAGTCTCAGATACTTCTCAGCGGATTTTCCCCAGCCGAAGTCGAGATCCAGGTCGTGGCGCACGAGCGCTTCCCAGTTCTCCCGGTCGTAATAACGGGCCACGGCGTTTTCTACAGCGTGATAGAAACTGTCAGCATCGTAGTTCTCGAATACGAATCCGCTTCCGTCGCCGAGCGTGCAGTCTTTGATGGAATCACGCAGACCGCCTGTCGCGCGTACGACAGGGATATCCCCGTACCTGCATCCTATCATCTGCGACAGGCCGCACGGCTCCGTGACGGACGGCATAAGGAGAATGTCCCCGCCGGCGTAAACGCGATGCGACTGATCTGCATCGAAGTTGATGATGCACCGCGCCTTGTCGCGGCGGCGCCCTTCAAGATCCCGGAAATATCCCTCGAATTCCGGATACCCGCTTCCGAGAAGGACGAACTGCACATCGAAATTGTCCAGCACCCCGTCCATGATCTCGCGGACAAGTTCAAGCC